>CAZSQB010000102.1:0-2609 GCA_964608945.1 uncultured Gammaproteobacteria bacterium | reverse complement strand
GCGAAAGAGTTGCGTGTAGCAACTGCGGAGGATGAGCAGAAAAAGCTTTTAAAGAAAAATCCTGTTTATATTATTCTTGATAATGTACTAGATACCTATAACATTGGCGC
Source organism: uncultured Gammaproteobacteria bacterium (assembly GCA_964608945.1). Lineage (GTDB taxonomy): Bacteria > Patescibacteriota > Microgenomatia > Levybacterales > UBA12049 > CAYWEP01. Next base: position 2,499 of record CAZSQB010000102.1, on the reverse strand, counting down.
GATTTTTCGCTTGGCTGACGCCGTGGCAGCGACAAAAGTGTATCTCTGCGGAGAGACAGAAACTCCGCCTAATCACCGCATTAAAAAAGCCTCGATCAATACAACAGAATGGGTAGCTTGGAGCTATGCTTCATCAGCAGTTGAAGCGCTCCAAGAACTCAAAAGTCAAAATGCAAATCTCAAAATTTATGCGGTAGAACAAGACAAGAGAAGCGTAAAATACGATAGTGTTGAGTACAAATTTCCACTAGCTCTTGTCGTCGGGCACGAAACAGACGGTGTTTCTCAGGAAACTCTTGCAGTCTGCGACCACATCGTCGAACTGCCGATGTGGGGCGTCAACAAAAGCCTCAATGTTATGGTGAGCTTGGGAATAGTGCTTTTTGAGGTAATGAAACACTACGAGGGAAAATAATGATGCAGGGGAGATCATTACTTGTCATTCCGATAATGCATACTGATACAGAAGCGGAAATTCCTATTAATCAGAAAAGGGAAAGTGTCGTTCGTTCTTATTGGGAGGAAGTTCGTTCTTATTTACTAGCAACAGTAACAGAGCCTTCAGAGCTTGTCGTATATCAAGATTCACTTCCAGATTTTCCAGAAGAAGACCTTCAGCATTTTATTGATTCAATGACGGATATAGATTCGATAAACTATGAAATACTCCATTGGCTACAATCAAAAGGAGCGAGAATCGTCGGAACTGAAGATCCTCAGCTTGTTGTTGAACATAGTCATTTTATTCAGCACTATCTGGCTTTAGAAGCAGAAGGGCAACAGGTTAGGGAGGAATATTTGAAGGGAGACAAGATTTATGTTACAAAAAGAGATCAATATATTGCGCGGCGGATTGATCAGACACTTCCTCCAGGGAAAGTTGGCCTTTTGTTTATCGGAGTAGCGCATAGACCTTGGGAATATTTACCAGGTGATATTGAAGTAGGTATGCCAGAGAGGTTAGTATCTCCACTTATAGAGACTCGACGTTTAAAGAATCTATATAGTAAAGAAAGATAAAAAGCAGTCGTACTGATGGAGTAACATAGTATGATCAGTTTTTTCTCCTTATGTAAAAACGTATGAACAAGCAACAAGCGCTTGAGAAGATCGCCGAGGAAATACGCAATTGCGAAATTTGTAAACAGGGCAAAAGTGGAAAGGCAGTCCCTGGAGAAGGGAATCCGGATGCGGATATTGTCTTTATCGGTGAGGCACCGGGGAAGACCGAAGCCGTGACAGGAAGGCCTTTTGTCGGAAGATCGGGGAAGCTACTTCGTTTGTTGATTCAAGAAATTGGTTTAATACGACATACGCACTTTTTGTCATCCTGAGGCCATTGCCGAAGGATCTAAGATTCTTCGCTACGCTCAGAATGACAGTTTTTGCGTAAGTCGTATTAAAACGAAAGAAGATCAGGTCGGAGAACTCGCTGGCTGCGGAATAATCCTATCGTTGTTATCCCATCAATAAGATTTCTCTCGTGTAGTTTTCTCCATGTTAACCATTGATTCTTTTCGATACGTTCTGTTTCTTCTAGGTTTCGATCTAACGCTTCTTGTTCGTAGGGAACGAGTGCTAAGAAAAATGGTTGCAGGGTTTCAGAATTGGCGATACCAAGTCCAACATTTCCTAAAAAAGCTAAGCCAGTAGGCGTATGACCTGTCTCTTCAATTGTCTCTCGAATCGCGGCTTGTGCTGGAGTTTCATTGTCCCACACGCGTATCAAACCTTGTGGAATATTATCTACTACTGTATTGCCCTGAATACCGTTTTTATCTCTTAACAGTTCCCTTCTTTGTTCCAGTATCAAGAATTCTGCTTTTTTATCTGGATTTATTCGCACAGGAACAACATACACACCTGGAGACCACAGGATATTAACTTTATCATATGGATTGGTTCCTTTTTCTTCGACTACAACATGCTGAATTGTGCCGTATTGTGGATCTACAATGTTACGCCAGTCTCCAGCAGTGCCATCCACCTTCCAGCTTGCGGTCTCCGCCATTTCGGTGCGGGTTTGTTCGGGAAGGTCTTCAAACGGTGTAACTTTTATTACTTCTCCTGCCACGTTGGTATATTCTATCATAGCTCTTGATTTGCCCTGAAACTATCCTGTATAGTGATATTCTATGGATGATAAGACCGCTGGTGAAGATACAGTCGTTGATGGTGAAATCGTGGAAGCGAATACGCCTGCTACGTAGCCGCAAGATGGGCAGGCGACAGTCCTTCTCAACCTCGAAGAGCTTGTAAAAAACTACATCGAGAGCATTGAGAAGATCACAGACACGCTCAAGCAGCATCGTCAGATGTTCGCAGATGGATTTGACAACAACCCAACCTACCGTGAAGTCGAAGCGAAAGTAAAAGAGGAGGATAAAAAGCGTTTGGATTTGCGCCAACAAATCCTCAGTCAGTCCTCAATGCGCGAACTCGCGCAGAAAATAAAAGACATGTCATCAGAACTTCGCGAGAAAAAAGCTTCATTATCTG
>CAZSQB010000101.1:0-2642 GCA_964608945.1 uncultured Gammaproteobacteria bacterium | reverse complement strand
CGGGAACAGGATACAATGCTATTGCTACTCAATCTACAGATGGGTCCGGTGCAGTAGGAATACTGGCCGCAAATTCTTCATCAGAAGTGCGTATTGGGGCAGTATCTAATCACCCATTAGATTTACGCACGAACAATTTAGCTAGGATAACAATAAGCTCAAATGGTCTGGTAGGCCTGGGAATTTCCTCACCTATTTCAGAACTTCATGTTACTAGAGCTCTGTCAACAGGTGCTACAGGAAAAGCCCTGGCAATCTTTGATCAGATTGAAAATCAGGACATTTTCACAGCCTCAGCTTCGGGGACAACAAGATTTACAATAACAAATGGTGGAGATGTTCAGCTTGCGGCGGGAGGACAAATTGATTTTGCTGACCAGGTAGATGACAAATTATATCTTTTCTCGACTACTTATGGTATTGGGATATCTTCGAGTGAAACTAATTGGTGGAGTGCGGGAGCATGGAGCTGGAGGCAATCAAGTAGAACCGGCACAGAGGTCATGAACCTTTCAAATGCTGGTAACCTACAATTAGACGGGACACTAACGGTTGATAGTACAATAACAGAAGCCGGCTCAAATGTTTTGAGTGCTGCGGACATTGACACCTGCGCGGAGTTTATAGCACTTGTTGTCTCAACCGGAACCTGCGGATCAACTGTATTTTCAGTCAGCCCTACGCTGACAGGAACTCTCACCGCTGCAATAGCAAATTTCTCAGGCGCAGTTACTGTCAGCGCGGGCGGTATCCAATCGGGCAGTCCGACGGCAATCGCCGCGTTAGCAACAGGCGATTTCCTCGGTGGCGACTCCGCGGTTACGATGCAATTTGACGCAAGCGCAAACGCGCAGTACTACCAGCAGGGCAGCGATAACACTGACGCCTTCGACATATTCTTCCGTAAGTCAAGAGGCACTACGGCTTCGCCCTCTGTCATTACCTCGGGCGATGACCTCGGTCTTTTGCGCGGCTACGGATACGCCGCGGGCGCCTTCCGTGAAGCAACAAGAATTACTCTTGATTCCATTGGTACGATAGATGACATTACCGGTATCGTCCCGGGCGCAATGCGTTTTTATACCGCCAATACTTCAGGAACTATAACTCAACGGCTTAGCATTGACCAAAACGGCCAAGCGTTCTTTACAAGCGCAGGCGATTCGACGGGCGTGATAATAGACCAAAACGGCAACGCACTCGGCCTCTTAGTTGATAAGGATGTGACCAACGAGAACAACAGCACAAACGGTATGACGATCGGCAACACGTCGGTCGTAAACGATGCGGGTACCTACACAAAGAGCACACAAGCGCTTCTCATCACTAACGATGTTGTCGAGACGAGCGGAAGCATTACCGACACGTCGGTGACGTTGTGGGTGCAGAATACGCACGCCGACGCCACCGGCAACACCGTACTTATCAACTCCGACGGGACGGGAGCGATTGCCCTAAATATTGACGCGGAAAATGATACCGCGGATGCTGTGAATATAGACACAACCGCAACTTCGGGGTTTGGATTAGACGTGCTCGCAAGCTCGCTTACCTCAGGCAGCATTGCCCGCTTTTATAGCAATAGCACAGATGTTACCGCACGTAATTTAGTAAACATCGTCAATGACAATACCCTCGCCACTGGCGCGATAGCACTTCGAATCCAGCAGGATTCCACCGCGGATATCGTAAACATCTTTGACGGCGCTACTGAAGTCTTCACCATCCTTGACGGAGGAAATGTAGGAATAGGGACGACGGGGCCGGATAGAAAACTCGATATCCTGGACGCAAGCAATCCGCAACTTCGCCTCACTCAGGCTGATGGAACTGTCTATGCTGATTTTCAAATGACTTCAGGCGGAGATTTGGTAATGAATGTGGATGGAATAAGCAATCAATTGGTGTTGGATAACGGCGGCAATGTTGGAATTGGGACGACTACTCCAGAAAGATTATTATCTCTTCAAGGTTCAAGTAACCCAGGCATTCAATTAGATAATACAGGGACTGGAGCAAGGCAATGGCTTCTCTATGCTAGAACTGCTGCAAGCGGAATTTCTTTTTCAATATTCGACGACACTGCAAATTTAGATAGATTTGGGATTGATTCTTCCGGCAATGTTGGAATCGGAACTTCCTCACCTATTTCCCAGCTTCACGTTACCCGCCCGCTTTCCTTCGGTGCTACTGGTAAAGCAGTAGCCATCTTTGACCAGATAGAATCTCAAGAATTAATTACGGCCTCGGCATCAGGATCTACAAGATTTGTAATTACTAACTCTGGAACTGCTGTTCTTAACAATGCCGTTTCAGGAGGATGGTCCAGAGGATATAGATTTACAAGAAATGTTGCTACAAACGATGTAGCAGCTTTTGGGGCATTTGGATCAGATAATACACTTAATTATGCATTCGTAGGTTCAGATACATCAGATGCATGGCAATATCCATGGATGGCATGGACTGATGATGGGAAAATTGGAATAAATACTACCAATAGTTCAGAGCCTCCCTCAGCTCTTTATGTGACCAGAAACGTTTCCCAATTTGGGGCCACAGGCAAGGCTCTTGCCATCTTTAACCAGACAGAATCTCAAGACATCCTAACAGCCTCAGCTAGTGGAACAACTAGGTTTGTA
>CAZSQB010000100.1:0-2650 GCA_964608945.1 uncultured Gammaproteobacteria bacterium | reverse complement strand
ATCGAAGTATTTCACTTATTGATGCTATTACAATTCATATCAAATGTCAATATGGTTTGTAATAAGAAGATCTATTGCACAAGCGCTCACAGAAGCCTTAAAGAGGGTGTAGTAATGTATTCTCCCCACGCTTTCCCAAGATCCATACACTTATCGTAGCAGGGTCGAAAGAAAAAGAAAAGGATTTATTACTGCCAATTGAAAACAGGCACTTGGATTGTCTTTTGAGGCTTAACGGCTGATGTGGCCTGGTTTTTAACCAGCTCGTCAAGCTTTTTTGAAATTTCTGCGCTGTAATATCGCTCACCACACTGTGTACAGATTTCCACAGGTACGTTTTTCACCACGAACAGCTTGCTTCCCCATCGGAAGTCAACATCAACATGCTTTATTTCGATTTTTCCTTTACAGAAATAGCATTTAGACACGGTTTCTTACCTCCTTTGCTCTCGTTTTATAATCTATCCAAATTGGTTTTTTCGGTCTGTACACGGTAACTATCAATAATTTCTTTCCTCTCTTACCACAAACTACATGGAGAGGCTGAATAAAATCTATTCCAGTTAACAGACAGCTTTGACCTCGTGGATCGTTTGGGGTATTGTTCTATTATATCACCTTTGAGAAGCGTTTTCTCGATTTCATCAGTGGTAATTTGTTCTTTCTGCCTTTCTCTGTGCGCATGTTCTGAAAGGTCGTATTGTTGCTAGCGCGCCTTCTTTATTATAAAGGAGATGTTCATGAGCATGCATCATAACAGAGCTAAGAAAAAAAGAAAAGCATGTTATTGATGTTTCGGGTGAATCACTTCAAGGGAAAAAAGTAAATATAAAGGAAAAAAGAAGGGGGTAGCCAATCCTAGTTTGCTCCTGGACGTGGTACTACTATATCCCCCTTAAGGTCTGAAAGGGGTGTCACATTAAGAGTATTCAGACTTGTTCCAAATAATCCGAGCACTATGTTGAGGATGATAAAAGCGAGGAAAAGAATAACAAGACCAACTATTGCGGCAATAATCGTATTTCGTGCACCCTCCACTGCACCCTTGTCTCCGCCTGAGACAACCCATTTGAACCCGCCAATGATGAGGAAAACGAACGCAATAACAATAGCAATTATAAATATAAGGTTAACAATGCCGCCAATAACTGTACCCGCCGGTAGCTTACAAAGTAGAGTAAAATCAGTCCCTTCGGGACAAAAGGTTCCCAATGGCGCTGCAAATGCGGGCATAGCTGAAGCGAGGAGGGCTCCCGTACCAAGGCTAAGTGAGGTGAGCAGTTTTTTCATATCTATATCCATATAGACAGATGTTTTTGTGTTTGTCAATACCCCAAAATAGACGGTAGAATCCATTTTCCACCTTCTATCTTCAAAATACTATTTTCTATATTCTACCATCTATCGTCAAATCATCTCCCGATCGTTGGTAATCCCAGGAAGCCTATAAAGAGGTTGCCGATGAGGACAGAGAAGAGGACGAGGAGGAGGCCGATGATTGCGTACATGATGCGGTTGCGGGCTGAAGCCAGTTTTTGTTTGTCTCCGCCTGATGTGATCCAGTTGACAGCGCCCCAGATGATGAAGAAAAGGCAGACGATGATGGCGATGACAAAAGCAACGCCGATGCCTGTTGCGATGATTTTGCTGCCTGTCTTGATCCCGCCAGTTGGAATTTCCTTGGGAACATCCAGTTTGCCAAAGTCACCTGGGGTTTTTAGCACAAGTTCTGTGAGCATAAGAAAAAGTTTTTCCACAAATAATATACCATAAATTGTACAGCTTCATCATTCTGGCCGAGTTTGACGCCTAACGCCTATCAGGCGCATAACCAAACTTCAATACGAGCTTCGTTACCGTTTATCAAAAGCGTTTGACAAATGCGTGACTGCAGAAACGCAATGATATAATTATCCAGCAACAAACTCACCCTAGCAATAAAACTATGAGGAATATCATAGACAAACTAAAAGATATAGAAACTTTAGAGAAAGTAAAAATTGTATACGCTGTTGAGTCAGGTAGCCGTGGGTGGGGGTTTGCATCGCAAGATAGCGATTATGATGTGAGATTTATTTACGTGCATCCCTTAGACTGGTATCTTTCTATTGAAGAAAAAAGAGATGTTATTGAGTACCCAGTATCTGACCAATTAGATATAAGCGGCTGGGATATTAAAAAAGCACTAAAACTCTTTAGAAGTTCAAATCCTCCTTTCTACGAATGGTTAAACTCGCCAATAATTTATCGAGAACAAGGCAACACTGCTCAAAGATTAAGAAAGTTAATGCCTGTATTTTATTCATCAGTTTCTTGTCTGTATCATTATCTACACATGGCGAAGAGAAATTACAGGGAGTATTTACGTGGAGAAAAAGTAAGGGTGAAAAAGTATTTTTATGTTCTTCGGCCAATTCTTGCCTATATGTGGGTTGAAGGGCACAAAACGACACCGCCAATGGAGTTTACAAGGCTTCTTAATGCACAGAAGCTTGACAAAAAACTAGTAGTTCAGATTCTAAGACTGCTTAAGAGAAAAAAGGCAGGAGAGGAGTTAGATACTGGAGAGAGGATTGAAATAATTAACAGCTTCTTGGAAGACAGACTTAGGTACTTTGAAGAATATACAAAAACAGTAAAAAAAGAAAAA
>CAZSQB010000099.1:0-2701 GCA_964608945.1 uncultured Gammaproteobacteria bacterium | reverse complement strand
ACTCATCTTCTGTCATAGCGGTGTAATTAATCTCAGTTCCCAATCGTTGCTCTTCATTACGGACAAGAAGAGACAGTTCGGGTAGTACAATTATCCCAACTACCATAAAATCCACATCTTCAGGATGCTTTTTGATCCTTCGGACAAATCTCCCCGAAAACATGGCATATTTTATCTTTCCAAGTTTTGCCCGGTTCTTTAACACATCAGCGCCCAAACCGATTGTCTTTGCTGCTAAAGAGAGTAAATCAAAGTAAAAAGGATAGCTTTTGTTAAGGGTAAAATAATGCCTGTTCGAACGCTCCTCTTTAACTAAAATGCCGTGCTTCTCCAGAAGCTGTAGCTCGCGACGAATAGCATTTATTTCATCTCCGATTCTTCTCACACACTCACGGATGTGGAACATTTCATACGGATGGGATAGGAATAGATTGAGCAGCTTTATTCGAGATTTTGATGTAATAAGATCCGAAAACATATTTTCCTACCCTTCTACCTTGTCATTCTGATGGGCCACTGGCCCAGAAGAATCTTAATGGGATCCTTCGGGATGTACCATACGGTACGTCCCTTCGCTTTGCTCAGGATGTCTCCGTTTAACGGAGTCATTTAGCCTCAACTACTCCCTCAAGGGGCAGGATATGGAACCATGTCAGTCCAGGATTTAACTCAATTTTTGCTCCATTGCTTGCGAATAACTGCGTTCTTGAGGTTCTCTTGTCTTTTCTCCATGTTCCTTTTGTCTCTTTTCCATCCATAAAGATGAGTGCTTTTCCTGTCCCTTTGTCTTTGTAGATCAAATGTAAATTATTTTCATACCCATCATTGGCGCGGCTCTCCTGCATGAAAAGGGCGACAATGTTTTTCGCTTGCAGCTGTTTATTGGTATTCCGGTCTAGATGGTTTTGCCCGCCATTTTTACGAAGGTAGGTATTATTCGCTTTGTCGTATACCCAGTCAACAAAAAAATCATCAAATCCTCCCCAATATTCAACATGTACGCTCTGCGCTGCTGGCCGGTCAGCTGCTAGCGCATCTTCTTTATACACATACGGAATAAAATTTTCATCCCAGGCGTTACCGTCTTTGTCTTTATATGCAATATCTCTTTTTTTCTCAGCATAATCCCAAAGTCTTGATGTATTTGAATACATCGTGTGCTCTGTTGCTACCTCCCGCCCATTCCGACTTGCAACCTGTTTGTAAATCGGGTAGGGTACGCCGAATTGGTCCAGATCATTATAAAATCTCCAACCATAGTCGGCTATTTGACCGATTGCATTTGCAAGACCCGGCGTGTTTGCGCCGCCAACATGCGCATAAAGCGGATATTCAGAGTACTCTGAAACAAAATTAACAAAATAGGTTCTTGCCGAACGAACTGGGCCGATAATACCTGCATCCTGGCAGTGAAATACTACAAGAAGGCGCGTGATTCCTCCTTCGGCTACTGCTTCATAGATCACATCTGCGAAAGAAAGTCCTGATTGGGGTCTTGCCTCAGTGTGATTTTCTATCATCACGCCGAGTGGTCGATGCTTATCCCACCATGCTTTTTGTTGCTTCGAGTATTTCACACCACTTAGAGGACAAATCTCTGTTTTTGGAAGACTCTGATCAAATGCAATTGCTTCGTAATCATTGTCCTTTACAGACTCTTCAATGGTCGGCGGGGATGGCGTGGTGCTCAGTGGATTATTTCCAGAAAAAACTGAATACGAAATTCCAGCTGAAACGACATAGATAATAAGCGCTATAACGACGATTATTATTTTATTTTTTCCCATATACTATCCAGTGTTCTTCGCGAGGCGCAATGCCTCTTTCTCCTCTTCTGATAACTCATGATCAACGCCTTTTCCCGTCAAAACTTTTTTGGCATACCATCTCGTTCCCAAACGAGAATATAAACCTGAAATCACAACTCCTGTGTCTTTGGCATCAACCAGAGCGATAATGAAGCTTTGGTCTCCCCCTGTATCCTTGAATGGATTAAAACGCAGGAGTCCGACTTTTTGAATATGCAGCAACTCGCTCTGTTCTATCTTATCACATCTGTGCTGTAATGTATCAATCTGCTTTTTTGTCAGTGACAGCTCTTGGGAAATATGGTCAAGTATTGCCGGGAGTGCTTTGTTTTCTCCTTTATTAGTGAATGAACCATAACGCTGTGTAGACCTCCAATAAAGATAAGTAAGAGCGAGTAGCCAGATCAATCCTATAAGAAAAGTGAATGTCTGGACACCGAAGATCATATACGCATATTAGCCTCTTGACAGCGTGCGTGTCAATAGTGTAGTCTAGGCTACATTGAGGCTAAAATACATGTCAAAAAATAGAAAAACTCGAAGACAAAAAATCCTTTCTGATCTGCGACACCATGTAAGCCTTTCCCCAAAGATACCATTATCTTCAATCACTGATGTCGAGAACGAACCTGCGCAACAATCGCGTTTTCAATATACCTTTTCCTCATCTGTCACAGAGGTCGCACAAGCGCGGGGAGTTCAAACAATTTCTCTTCACCAATATACATATCTTTCAAAAGACCTCCTTAAAACCGCAATCGTAACTGGTTGCATCGTTGCTCTCGAACTAGTTTTGGCATTCGGTTTAAAAGGCTTATAGGAAGTAATTTATTAATGAGCGAAGCCCTCCTTCGCTGCCAACTTCGCTAAAGCTACGTTGGCCAAGAAAGCTT
>CAZSQB010000098.1:0-2796 GCA_964608945.1 uncultured Gammaproteobacteria bacterium | reverse complement strand
CCGCATTGTGGATATGGTCTTCTACTCCTCAGTTCCTGAGAACAATGAGATTGTACGTCAGGCAAAGCAAGAATTCAGAGACGGCATCGTGATTCCAAGAGAACAGCTCGATTCCTACATCAATGAAGCAGATTGCGTGCTTATTGGACCGGGAATGGTCCGAACCGATAATTCAAAATTCAAAATGCAAAAGTCAAAATTATCCATTCGACAAGCTCAGGATCCTGAGTCTATCGAAGGACAATTCAAAATTCAAAACTTAGGAGACGTTGATAAACTAGAAGATGAGGGGGAGCAGACATATTATTTGACGAAGTATTTATTGGAAAACTACACACAGAAGAAGTGGGTTATCGATGCGGGGGCTTTGCAGATGATGGAACCTGAGTGGTTAAAGCCGTTGAACGGAAATGCGATTTTAACTCCTCATGTCAGGGAGTTTGAACGGTTGTTTGACTCTGTCATTCTGAACACTTCGACTTCGCTCAGTGTAGACTCCGTGAAGGATCTAAGATCCTTCGCTGGCGCTCAGGATGACAATTTAGTTGCTCAAATGGCCAAAGAGTACAACGTAATTATAGTGGTCAAAGGTCATGAAGACATTGTCTGTTCGCCTGAAAAATGCGTAAAAGTAACAGGTGGAAATCCAGGAATGACCAAAGGCGGGACAGGAGATGTCCTAGCAGGCCTCATCGCAGCACTCGCATGTAAAAATGACCTTTTCCTCGCTGCAACAGCAGGAAGTTATATCAACAAAAGAGCTGGCGATTCACTCTATGAAAAAGCTGGCCCCTACTTTAACGCGTCGGATTTGGTAGATGAGATACCAAAAGTAATGAAGGAAATCATTTCTAACTAAAATTTCGTCATTCTGGTAAGGTCGCCTTAGTCGACCGCATCCAGAATCAACTATGAAGCAGGGTTCTGTTTATATAATGGCAAATTGGAGACCAACGCTTTATACAGGAGTAACAAGTAACTTAGTTAATCGAGTATACGAACATAAAAATAGTTTAGTCAAAGGATTTACAGCAAAATATAAACTGCATAAACTTGTTTACTTTGAACCATTTGATACCATTAATCAGGCAATCATTAGAGAGAAGCAGATTAAAGATATGAATAGAAATGAAAAATTAGATATGATCTATAAGTTTAATCCTCAGTTTGAGGATTTATACAATACAATAACGACCTGAGAGATTCTGGACAAGCTCGCCTCGCTGAAGCTATGGCGAAGCGGGCCAGAATGACGAAAAGGGCTTTAAAATGATACAATAGGAGAAGATATGAAAGTACACTATGACAAAGATGAGGACATATTAATGATTGTGCTTGCCAAGAAGAAGATAGATGACGTGGGAGACTGAGAGTGGACTTGTGAGTGTAACAGAAAAGGGAGAGCCAGTATTATTAGAAATTTTTAATGCAAGCAAGTTTTTCGCAGCGGAAAGCAAAGTGCTTCCAAAAGAGATTAAGGAGAAATTTTTCGTTCCCGCTTAAAAGCAGTCAGCCTCTACTTGTAGGATGCCAATTTTACTATGGAACGATTAAGAGAGTTTCCAACGACCCCAACGACTGCTTTTAACACAGCCCGGAGTATAGTTGGTGAACGAGTGGCGACTGTAAGAGAACATGCCAGTGCTATTCGAGGCGAAGTAGGGGACAAAGTGGGGCTTTTTGCTGAGCTAATAAGACCTGATGGGCACAGAATTGGTATTCTTGAAGGAAATCAGAATTGTAATAGACATTGCTCTTATTGCGCAGTTCCGCAATATTACAATAAAGCTACGGAATTAACGCTTGATGAGACGTTTGGGGCTATTGATTTGTTACGAAATGAAAGATTTAGATTGTTATCCTACTTGGGAGGTGAACCCTTTGCTCCTTTCAGAACAAAAGAAGGAATAACATTTACCGACCATACTATAGAAGTTGTACGCTATGCGAGCGAAAGAGGGATGATTGTCAATGTGACGACGAATGGCGATTACCTTCCCAAAAACCTCGAAGTAATGAGGAGGCTGAAAGAAGCAGGACTGGATTCATTGACTCTTTCCCTTCATACATTTACAAAGAGTGGCCTCGAACGTCTCATGCTAGGAGCACAGATGGCAGCAGAACAGGGGGTAATTCCAACAATCCAGACAGTCATGATGCGTGAGACTGCACCGCTTTTGCCAGGAATCGCTGCGTATGTGGCGAGGCAAGGTGTGCTTTTTAGCACCGGTATTGTCCAGACAGAAGGTGATGGATTCGCAGCAGAACAAGACGACAGTGTACTCCCAACTCGTGAGCAAGTGAGGACTGTTTTTGAAGCGCTACGGGATTTAAAGCATAGCGGTTTTGTACGAACTGGCTGGACGTATTTAAAGGAAGCGGAGAAATATTATCCAAATAGTTGGAAGTGCAATCCAAAAACAGATACATTTATTAAAATTGGTGCGGGAGGGAAAGTCAATGTCTGTTCTCGCGTTGAAACAGGGTTGAAAGTTGAAGATTTAGTAAAAACTGGATTACAAGATGAGCGGTGGCGAGCTGAAAAGACTGTAGGGGTTGAAGAGTGTTTTAGAGAACAAGATGGTTGTGGATACTCTTGTTATCAGGATGCCGCAGGGTATTCCCGTGGACTCATACATGAGATACCAACTGCCGTGGTAATGCTGGCAATGAAAAGTGGGAAAACTGAAATGGTGAAGCGATGGGGAAGAGTAGCTACAGGAAGAAGTGAAAGACAAAATCCGGTTTAATTAGGAATCGTGTTGCAATAATTCGGAGTTTGTAGCGTCGTTGCAA
>CAZSQB010000097.1:0-2830 GCA_964608945.1 uncultured Gammaproteobacteria bacterium | reverse complement strand
CCTAGGCTATCAACTCTCATCCTTTCTCTAAACCCGCTTGTACCACGTGTCGCAAATGCCATGTTTCCATATCCATTTGTATGATCAGTTACTTGAAATCCAAGAGTACCCGCAACGAGTCCTGAATTAGCATCATAGAAAGCAATATTTTCCCAATTATTATTTGTAGTATCGGTATTTTGGATTCTAATTGCTTCCTGAGCAGCAGAGGATTCAAGTGTAGTACTACTATCTGAAATATTCACTTGGAATTTCGCTATTGGATTTGTCGTCCCGATACCGACGTTGCCTGTTGAATTAATCGCTATATAGCTTGTAGTTCCAACCGTGCTGCCAAGACCAAGCTTTAATACATCATCGGTATCATCAAGTCCCAGGTAGTAATCCTGGGCATTACCATCAAATACCATAGCAGTATCTTCAGCTCCGGCATCTCCGATGGTAACTACAGGTGTCGTGCCTGCAACAACCAGCTCGCTACCCGGATTTGTTATCCCGATACCTACATTCCCATCATTCTTAATGACAAATTGGGTGGTGCCTGACTTTGAGGCGGTGAATATATCCCCTACTGCACTTGCCTGATTGATCTTCACTAAGGCCGGCCAGCCCACATCGCCTGAGACATTGAGTAATCCAATGGGCGCTGTTGTGCCGATGCCTACATTTCCAGCATTTGTAATCCGCATACGTTCTGCAACAGTTGAGGATCCATCAGGTGTCGTGGAAAAGATCATGCGCCCTGGTGCATCACTCGCCCCACCCCAACCAGTATCAGCTTCGACAAGTATTTGTGCGGCTCTTTGAGAAGATCCGTTACTAACGCCGAAAAAGTCCAAAACACCAATGTCATCTCCAGCGCTCAGCTCAATACCGCTTCCTCGATATTTATTGAAGGCTTGGATCGGGCCTGATGTGTCATTTGCTTGGTAATAAAGGTTAAGGCTATTGGCGTTGCTTGTTGAGTAAAGCCGCTGTAAGTATCCACCTCCGCTAATATTTGTTGTACTGTCAGAGACAGTACTTGTTCCGAACACGTACAGCGGTGTTGTGGGGGTCGTTGTCCCGATCCCAATGTTGCCAGTGTTGGTAATATACATTCGTGAGGTTGCTCCTGCGTCTCCACCTGCAGAGTTGCGGATGTTGAGTGTACCATTATTAAGAATATCTAGCGTTGCAGCTGGTGCATTGCCTGTTGGGACGGCAAGTGCGAGATTGCCTGAGAGAGAGGCGGTTGGATTGCCTGAGTTGATATTCATGAAGGCAAAATCAGCGCTGGTTGTGGCAGTACCTCCAAACAGAAGATCAAGGGTTTGGTTCTTCGGCTGCAGTGTGCCATTGAGTTGCTGCCAGTTGCCAATGCCAGTCTGTGCTGTCCAGGTTGGTGCACCTGTTCCCCCACTGGTTAAGACTTCACCAGAGTTGCCAACCGCAGAGAAGGCATAGGCTGCTCCTGTAGAATAGGCGACCGATCCTGCGGAGCCTATACTTGTCGTATTGGTACCACCGTTGCCAATCGGCAGTGTACCGGTGATATAGGATGAGCCACCGGCAAGATTGAGAGCAGAGGATGAGAGGATACCTGAGGCATTTGCCTGAACAACTCCGGTACTGTAGCCTGACAAGGTAATTCCATCATTTGCTCCGTTTCTACCAGACAAGACAACTTGTCCTGTTGTGGATCCACCGATAGTCAAGGCATTTGCCGCTGTTCCCTGGATACTTCGTGCACCGCCTGCAAGCACCAGATTGCCTGATATTGATGCGACTGGCGTACCACTGTTGACATTGATGAAAGCAAAGTCAGCGCTGGCGGTTGAGGTGCCGCCGATGAGAAGATCCAAAACAGCAGCGTTGTTAGGGAAAATAGCTCCATTACTGATTGTCCAGTTACTGCCTGTGCCTTGCGGGCAGGCACCAGAGCCTGTGACTATGCCACCTGTGACATCGACACAGTCAAGATTCGTACCCGTACTGCCTTGTGTTCCATTGATCCTAAAAGCAGTTGATGCATTTATCTCTCCAACAACTGAGAGAGGAAAGCCGGGGAGGTTTGTCCCTATCCCCACATTCCCGTCATTCTTGATGACAAACTGGGTTGTGCCTGATTTAGAAGCAGTAAAGGTGTCACCTACTGCGCTGGTGTTGTTAAACTTAACCAATGCAGGCCAGCCGATGTCACCTTCTACATGGAACTTGCCAACAGGAGCAGTTGTCCCTATCCCTACATTGCCTCCTGAGTTAATAGCTATATAGCTGGTAGTTCCAACCGTACTGCCAAGACCAAGCTTTAATACATCATCCGTATCATCAAGTCCCAGGTAATAATCCTGCGCATTACCGTCAAAGACAAGCCTGGTGTCTTCAGCTCCCGCATCACCAAGGGTGATTGTTGGTGTTGTGCCTGCAACTGTCAGCTGTGCACCTGAGAAAGCTGTGGTACCGCTTAAGACAACTTGGTCTGCGCTGGTATCTACAAAGAGATCATTGCTACCGATATTCACATCAATATTGTTTGAGGCATTGATGGCAAGTGATGCGGTTGAGGTTAAAGCACTGCCTGACAAGTTAAGTGTTCCTGCTATGTCATGGGTTCCTACTCCATTGGCATCAATCAGGCCTGTGATAGCAAGTGTTGCATTGTTGACAGTTCCTGTTCCTGTTCCTGCCCCAATATCCCAGGTGGTGGCTGCTGCACCGATGTTTAAGGTAGTGACGGTGGCATCAAAGAGGGAGGCTGTGGTAGTGGTTGAGGTGATGTCAGCACTGGTTGCGCCATTGACTGCCAGGTCTCCTGTTATCCTGGTGTCATCCTGGAGTTTAATCAAAG
>CAZSQB010000096.1:0-2900 GCA_964608945.1 uncultured Gammaproteobacteria bacterium | reverse complement strand
CTCTTCCGTTTTGCAAAAAAGAGAATGACGTTTGAGGAGCTACGCTTCTGGGAGAAGATGAAAAGGAAATAGCATTAGTACGGACTATAGGAAAAAACAACTTCTGACTCCCCAACTGGCACAGCCACCGCCCGAAATGCATAATCTGCTCTATAGATTTTCTCCTGCTTTCCATTGACTGTTACTTTCCATCCAGGATAGTATGTATCAGATAGGAAAAGGAGTGCTTTCTTACCTGTTCTTACTTTTACACTGATCTTGTTTGGAGTGTTTGACAAAACAGTAACCTCACCTGATGGAGTCTCATCTTTCGTAAGACGCGGTATTGATGGATCCTCCTCAAGAATGAGAGTCTTCCTAAATGGAAAATCCTGACTATAGAAACGCTTTAGTATCTTCTTTCCATCAGGAATAACTTCATAGTTGTAGTAGAGACTTGGTCTTGAGATTACTGTGTTATTTCTAAAGAGTTGAAACTTATCATCGCTGTAGATGAGTGAGTGTTTTTTCTTATCCTTCCAGACAGCATATGCCCATGATTGATTGGTATCGGCAATAGGATGAAAGATAATCGATACTCCTAAAAGATCTAAAACGCGATCAGTATATTTTCCATTTCTATCCAATTTTGCAACTGACCGTTCTGCCGGAATAAAATCTCCGGTCTGTGCCGCACGCAAAAACTCACCAATTCTTTGGCTATACAAGGGGTCATATCCTTCAATTGAAGGAATTCCATAATAGGTAGAAACTTCTGTCCCTAAATTTCCGAAATACCTTCCGCTTCCAATATACTGCTTCATCGCAGTAATAACCGGGACGTCTTGAAAGACGAGTGCTCGAGGATCAAAAGGCATCCATTTCTGCGCAAACCTGAAACTGTCAAAACTCACTATTAAAAGTAGAGCAAATGGAAGAAAGTAGAGAAACTTTTTGCTTGTAAAAAAACCGACTGCTGTTAGCGCGACGAGTGAAGCAAAAAGAGCAGACGGAAGCAGCATGTTTCTTTTTGCAATCCTAAGCTCATCATCGGGAAGTACTTTAAAAACGAGAAGTAATGTCCAAATTAGCAGCATTACTCCTCCAACTGCCAGGAGTACAGGGAGGATTTTTTTTGCTTTTTTCTCTTCAATAAGCTGATAGAGCGAATGAAATCCAAATCCACTGAGCACTGCGAACGAAAAACTGGAAAGAACAATAATTCTTGAAGGAGTACTTGTTGACAATACAGGGATTTTCAAAAAACTAACCATATTCAGTATCGGGGATTGGATGGCCAGCAGTATTGATCCGATTGCAATGATCCAGAAAAAAATAACAATCCTTTTTCTCTTGTATAACGAAAAGATAGCTAGCGTAAGAGGGATGATTCCAATAAAACTTGACCATTCCGCGTATTGCCCAAACCAATCATTTCTTGTGACAGGGTTACCAAAAAAATCAGGAGCAAAAAGCGTTACCAAATATTGTATTGGAATTCCTCCAGAGTTGATGAAAATTTCGCTTCTAACTGCATGGTAGTAAAACTGCATTGACGGGAGTATTTGAAGTAGAGAGATTGCAAACCCTCCAAGTAAAAACGCAAAAAGCAAAAGAGCCTTTTTCTTGCTCTTCTCAAGGCTGAATCGAAAAAGGAAATAGATCCCAGAAAGTAATGACAAGTAAAAACTCGTCTGAAAATGCCCTGAAAAAAATGATGTAGCGATACAAAAACTAAGAAGCAGTCCATAGCGCAATGATCTACTTTGCAATCCCTTTTCAATTGCAAACAAAGTCCATGGAAGATAAGCAATCGCCATGCTCAGCGTTCCATATGCCATCCACACGACAATAAATCCACAAAACATAAATGCAATACTACTAACAGTTGCGCCAACTTTTTCAACTCGCAAAGAACGCATAAAAGCGTACATTCCAAAACCAGCAACAAGTGGTTGCAGTAAAACAAGAAGACTCCATGCATCAATAAACGGTAAGATGAAAAATAAAATATTAAAAGGAGAAAATACCGCAGACTGATAGTTGCCAAGATGCGGATTTCCTGCGAAATTGTATGGATTCCAAAATGGAATACTCCCGCCTCGCCACATCTGCATTGTAAAATGTCGCCATGGATACATCTGGTCAGTAACATCTGGCATGGCGCCATTCTTGACTGGACCCCAATTCTTTTCATATGCAGTCCAGGGCGGAAAATGATTCACTTGATACGTAGATGAATAAGGAACCAAGCCTTTAATAAAATATGGAGAAGAGAAGATAAACCAGATCAAAAAAATAAATAGTGCTGGCCAGAATCGAAATAAATGTATTTTAATTTTTATGAATACTTTTGACTTTTGCATGCTTGTCCTGCCTGCCCTGAACCTTGCTGAAGGGAGCATTGTCGAAGGAATGACTTTTGACTCCGTTTTGTAGTTCCCACAACCTGACATATGTCACAAAAATACTAAATGACTGATACATACTCTCGATTAATCCGACTGCTCCCGCTTTCCAACCACTTTGCTTGATATAGGAATCAAAAAAAGCAGACGCCATCACACGAGGGAAACGCCACCAGGCCATTTTCGGATGCCCTGCTTTATACCGAAGCTCTGCTTCAACTCTTGACCAGACGAGTGTTTTTTTCACCATGTCAGATAAATTACGATGAGTGTAATGGAGAAGAAATCCATCAAGCTCCCCGGTATCACCGTCAATCACAGGACTTTCATGGAGCGGGCCTACCCATTTTTTTAATTTATCTTTTCTAAATAATCGTTCTAATTTTTCTACGTTTGGCCATTCATGATTACCAAAATAAAAGTTCTTTCTCTTAACTTTAAATGCAGAAAACGACGTATCCTTTATTGCCTCTTTAATAGACTCTGCAAGCTCTTTTGTTACTCGCTCGTCTG
>CAZSQB010000095.1:0-2917 GCA_964608945.1 uncultured Gammaproteobacteria bacterium | reverse complement strand
CCGAATTTGCATGTGAGTTTATTCAGGGAGATATTACCAATATCAACGATTTGCTGCCAGAAATAGCAAAGGTTGATGCCGTGGTCAACCTTGCCGCGATTTCCAATGATCCAGCGTCTGATTTAAAACCTGAGCTGACATGGGAGATAAATTATAAAGCCAACGAAATGATTGCAAAGCTTTGCCAATCAACAGGTAAAAGAGTTATTTACGCATCGTCGTGTTCTGTCTACGGCTTCTCAGAGAATGGTGTATTTACTGAAGACAGTAAATTAGGACCAGTAACCTTGTATGCACATACAAAAATGCTCTCAGAAAATTATTTTTTACAAAAAGACATCGATGGAATTGTTTTACGATTTGCAACTGTCTATGGGTATTCGACAAAACCGCGATTTGACCTCGTTGTCAATACAATGACCGGCACGAGCTACTTTGATAAAAGAATCGTTGTCAATGGCGGAGCCCAGTGGCGCCCGGTCGTCCACGTCAAAGACGTCGCACGAGCCATACACATGGCGCTGCATGTTAAAAAACCAAAGCACCGCGTGTATAACGTTGGTTCAAATGAACAGAATTATCAGATCAGAACGCTTGGAGAAATCGTTGCAACATGCGTAAAAAACGTCGTGTTTATTGTCAAGGAAGATTCAATCGATGGGAGAAGTTACAAAGTTGATTTCTCTCGTATTGAGAAAGATTTTGGCTACAAAACCGGATACAGCATTTCTGACACAGTTAAAGAATTTTACCAAGCTTTTAAAAGAGAAGAAATAACCGGCATGGAAGAGGATGAATATTTCCGGGTGAAGTACTTGAAAAAATATGTCTACACAGACAGTATTATTCGAAAATTCATCGAAAAAAGCTCATTGTTGAGAATGTTTTTATAAACAAACATGAATATTAATTTAACCAAACCAAACATTGGCGAGAAAGAAATAAAAGCCGCCAAAGACGTGCTTTCCTCAGGCTGGCTTATTAAGGGCATGCAAGTGAGGAAGTTTGAAGAAGAGCTGGCATCATTCATGGGCGCAAAATACGCAGTTGCAACTATTGGCTGCACCATGGCGCTTTATTTGGCGCTTCGACGGTTTAACCTAAAAAAAGAAGACGAAGTGATCGTGCCTTCATTTACCTGGTCAGCAACGGCAAGCGTCGTCATACAAGCCGGTGGAACGCCGGTCTTTGCCGATATCAGGAAAGACACCTGGTGTCTTGATCCAGAAGATGTAAAACTAAAGATTACCAAACACACCAAAATAGTCATTCCTGTTCACTATGCTGCTCGTAAGGCTTGGGGGTTTGAAAATTTCCCAATTCCTGTGCTTTACGACTCTGCACATAGAATTGGCAGAGATTTGTTTGATGGTACAGACAGTGCACACTCATTCTACGCTGTAAAAAACATGACAACGGTGAGGGGTGGAGCAATACTCACCAATGATGAGGAAAAAGCGAAATATTATCGTATGCTCTGTTCAAGCGGTGTGAACAAAGACACACTCAGTCGCTACCAAGGTGGAAATCAACTAGACGTCTCAAGCTTTTATTATGAAGTAGAAGTTCCTGCGTGGAATTTTGACATGACAGACGTTGAGGCAGCAATTGGCCGCGTCCAACTTACTAAAGTCGAAGCATTAAACAAAAAGCGGGAGAAGATTATTGCCAAGTACAACGCAGCTTTCGGGCATAAAAATACCGGCAACCATCTTTATCCGATCTTGGTGAAAAATCGAGATGAGTTCTTGATCAACATGAAAAAAGCAGGCATCCAGTGCGCTATTCATTATCTGCCGCTGCATCTGATGAATGGGTATAAGCATCTGAACACGCCGAGTTTGCCCAGTACTGAATTTGTCGGCAAGCATTGCGTTAGTATTCCTTTGCACGCAGAACTGACAGATGAGGAAATTTCCTACATTGTTAAGAAGGTAAAAATGTATGCGGAGTTTGCGCAATAAATATTATAGGTTGACTAAAATAGAAAAAAAAGCTATAATTTAACATACTATAACATATGAAAGCAGTTATTTTAGCAGGTGGATACGGAACCAGAATAAGCGAAGAATCAGGCGTGAGGCCCAAGCCTATGGTTGAGATCGGTGGTCGGCCAATCCTCTGGCATGTCATGAAGACTTACGCACACTACGGTATCAAAGAGTTTGTCATCGCCTGCGGGTACAAGTCCAATGTCATCAAAGAATATTTTGCCAATTACGCTTTGTACAACTCAGATGTCACCTTTGATATGCGCACAAATACTGCTCTTTTTCACAAAAACGGGGCTGAGGATTGGAAAGTCACACTCGTTGAGACAGGAGAGAGTGCCACGAAGAGTCAGCGACTTCTTGCCATAAAGCCCTACATTGGCAATGAAACATTCTTAATGACCTATGGAGACGGAGTCAGCAATGTCAACATCGAGGATCTTATTCGTTTCCACAGATCACAAAACGTGTTAGCAACGGTTACCGCTGTACAGCCACCCGGTCGCTTCGGAGGATTTGTTCTCAAAAAAGGGGAGGTAAAGATCAAAGAATATAGAGAGAAACCAAAAGAAGATGGTGCATGGATTAACGGAGGATATTTTGTGATGGAGCCCGCAGCGCTTGATTATATTAAAGATCCTACAGTCGATTGGGAGGATGCGCCTATGCGTCATCTTGCCAAAGACGGGCAGCTTGCTGCGTACAAACACGAAGATTTCTGGCACCCCATGGACACACTGCGAGACAAAAACGTTCTTGAGGCAATGTGGCAAAAAGGAAACGCACCATGGAGGGTGTGGAAATAAATATGAATAAAGCTGGAACACAACCATTAGTAGCTACTTGGCTTATTACAGAAGAACAAGATAGATCTTTATCTAACGTGATTGAAGAGCTTGCTAATCGTTATGATGCCCCAAAATTTA
>CAZSQB010000094.1:0-2991 GCA_964608945.1 uncultured Gammaproteobacteria bacterium | reverse complement strand
CTGCGTCAGGCGAAATTGCAAATAAACAAAAACTTATCGTAAATCGAGGGATTTTCCTTTGAAAACAATGTTTTTGGGGTCGATGATGATTTGTTTTTCGCCTTCTTTGACAAAGCCTGCATTGAGGCTTTTTAATTTGTGTTTGGTTGCTATTTTTTTAATTTTTCCTGCGTCAATTTGTGGGACGAAAAAGGCAAAGCCTGCGCCCATGTTGAATGTGCTATACATTTCTTCATCTGAATTTTCTGAGGTTTTTTGGATCATAAGAAATTCTTCGTGAGGTTCTGGGATTTGTTCTAAAACGTATGTGAATTCTTTGGTTGCGCGCATGAGTTTTCGCCAGCCGTGGCCTGTGATGTTGACCATGTAGTGGATATCGACGCCTGATTTAAATATATCTTCGACTAATTTCGCGTAGATGTGGGTTGGGGTGAGGAGTGCTTCGCCATAGAGCTGTCCGTCTGGTAATTTGGTTGCATATTTTTTGGGCAATTTGTCTGCAACTGTGCGGGCAAGGGTGAGGCCATTTGCGTGGATGCCGCTACTTTCGACAAGAACTACTCTGTCCCCTGCTTGTAATTTATCGCCGAGGACCAAGCGAGTTTTTGGTTTTATGATGCCGATTGCTGATCCGCCAAGGTCGATTGTATTTTCAGCGATGATGCCTTTTAAGGTTGGTGTCTCTCCCCCACCCCAGGTAGTGCCTGCAAGATCGCAGGCCTTGGCCCAGCCGTTGACGAGATCTTTGACGCGTTCTTCATCAAGAAACCAATCAGAGTTACCAACGGCAAAGTAGGCATTGACCACTTGCGGACTTGCGCCGACAACGATCAGATCGTTGACGATCATAGCAACAGCGTCTTGGGCGAGTGCGTCGTAGTAGGTTTTTTTGGTAATCTCTCGCATTGCGTCTGCGATAAGATTTTTTGTGCCTAGGCCTTCGATGACAAATGCGCGATAGGAGTCGCTTTCTTCCCAGACGTAGGCTGATTCGCCACGACTGGCTGCTATTTCTTTGCCATCGGTTAGGTTGGAAGCTGTCTTTCTGGCGCGCAGTTGTGCCATTTTTTTCAGAGGGTCCATTGCCGCATAGCGGATGCCTGATTGTGCGTAGGTAATTTGCTTCTTATCCATTTACAAGATATGTATTTATAATATCGCTCACTCGCTTTTGCCTCTCAGGAATTGTGCCGCTTATCAGCTCAAAACGCAGATTATTTTGATGGTAGAATTCTACCAGGAGTTGGTGGATCTTGTCACGAATTTCTTTGCTTTCTTTCCGTATTGCATCATTTTCAAAAGCGACATCATTCGGATTCATGACCAGAAACTTTGTGTAAGTTGGAATATACGCTTCAACTCTTTTGAGAAGAGTCGATGCACCTTCCTCGTCTCCTTGGACTTTTGTGTAGAACATCGCTTCAAGGGCTGATGTGTCTGTAATGATAACACGTGGATTTTTTGCCATTGCGCGCTTCTCATTCTTAATGACCAGATCAAGAATTTTCTCCTGCACGGCAAAAGTGAACGCAATCTGATCCGGATTTTCTGTAAAAAATTGTCTAGCCGACTCATGCACAAAAGCAACGTCTTTATTCAGTGAATGTTGCCTTTCAATGCGTGTAAGAAGCGTTGTCTTTCCTGTAGCGCTGCCGCCAACGATTGCAATTTTTTTTGTCATAGTATGTATTAGTTGTTTTTGACAAATTCGATGATTTTTTCAAAAAAAAGCAGGCCTTGCGGATAGGTGAAGTTTTCTCGTCGCCAGTTGGGATGTTGGGTGATATCAACAAATTTTTCAGGATGGGGCATGAGGCCAAAGATGCGCCCTGATCTGTCAGAAATTGCAGCGATCGCATGGAGAGCGCCGTTGGGGTTTTCCGGATAGCGTTGTGTAGGTTTGCCGTCTTTATCAACATAGCGAAATGTGACGAGGCCGTTGTCTTCAATTTTTTTTAGAGTTGCATTGTCTGCGTAGAGCTTGCCTTCTCCGTGGTTGACTGATACGTCCATCGGATCAGTGAGGTCGTCAAAATATGAAGCAGCGGATTTTTCTGCTTTCATTCTGACCCAGCGGCATTCGAAATGGCCTGAGTCGTTTTGGGTGAGGGTTGCGTGCATTGTGCCGAGGGTGTTAAAGGGCAAAAGGCCTGTTCTTATGAGTGTTTGGAAGCCGTTGCAGACGCCTAGGACGTAGCCTTTGTTGTCGACGAATCTTTGCAGGTCGTTTTTGAAGAAGGATATTAGCTCGACTGCGAGGACCTTGCCTGATGCGAGGTCATCGCCGTATGAGAAGCCGCCAGGAAGGGCGAGGATTTGGAAGGATTTTAGACTTTTATCTTTGTTGCGAAGCTCGTTGACGTGCACGTATTCAGGATTACCTCCGGCTTTTTGAAAAGCATAGAAGAGTTCTTCATCGCAGTTCGTGCCATCGGATCTTAGGATACAAACCTTTGGTTGAATTTTCATTAGCTAAACATCTCCTTCATAGGTTGTTGCCAAGATTTTTTCAGGTGAGTTATTTTTGCTTTTGCAAGTAGTTTTTTGCCAAACATAACGGTAATTTCGTCTGTGTTAACCGTTTTTCCAATAATTGCGTGAGGGATGTTTTTAAACAGTTTGGCTGCAGTTTTTCCATCGGCGACTTCAACTAAGAAAGTGCCCGCGGTTTCATTAAAGAATATAAAATCAGGGCGAGTTTTGGAAATTTTGGCAAGATCAATATTTGCTCCAAAGCCTGCGCCAAATGCCATTTCTGCAATTGTTGCAGCTATTCCCCCCTCTGAAATATCGTGGCAGGAAAGAATATCTCCGTTTTGTACGCTTCGGGTTATTGCCATAAGTGTCTTTGGTAAAGTTTTAAGATCGACCTTTGGAACTTCTCCACTATAATGATACGTACCTGCCTTGCCGGCCGGCCGGTTATCGCAGTAGATCGATCCTCCCATGCTGGTCGTGTTTTGAGCGCCGACGAAAACAATCGCTGAACCG
>CAZSQB010000093.1:0-3034 GCA_964608945.1 uncultured Gammaproteobacteria bacterium | reverse complement strand
CACGGGCGATATATTTAACAGACCAGTTACGAAATGGCAAGTACATGCGAATGGCGCTGATGGCACTGGTGCTGGGGAGAAAGATATAACCTTGATGCTAGACGATTGAGGTTTGAAGCTAGATCTTGAAATTAGAGAATAGAAGTTTGAAAATTTCGGAATATCCAGCTTCTAGCTTCTAACCTCAAATTCTAGCTTCTAGTTTCTAGCGTCTAATCTCAAGGAGTTTTTAATTTTATGACCGCAAAACTTGTATTAGAAGATAAAACAGTATTCGAAGGGGTAAGCTTTGGGGCTGTGATTGGTCGGGCAGGGGAGGTTGTCTTTGCAACCGGCATGGTTGGGTATCCGGAAGGCCTTACCGACCCCTCGTATCAAGGGCAAATCCTCATCCTCACATATCCACTCATAGGCAACTACGGCGTTCCTGAAAACACAGTCTGGGAATCAGACAGCATAAAAGTCTCGGGCCTCATTGTCAGTAACTATATCGATACGCCATCTCATTTTCAAAGCAAGAGGACACTCTCTGAATGGCTCAAAGACGAGAGTATTCCAGCTCTTGAGGTGAAAGATACTCGTTTTCTCACGCAAAAGCTTCGAGATGAAGGCGCGAAGCTTGGCAAGATTATGTTTGATAAAGACACTCCATACTACGACCCCAATAAAGAAAATCTCGTAGCACAGGTCTCTGTTAAAAAACCAACACTGCTTTTGAGCGAAACTACACCACCCAAGAAAAGCAAAACTGTTATATATATTGACTGCGGAGGAAAAAGGAATATGCTTCACTGTTTGACAAGACGCGGAGCCAATGTCCTGATGGTGCCATGGGATTTTGATCCCTTCACCAAAGATGGGGAAGAGAGAATAAAAAATATTCTTAAAGAACATGGTCTTTCGCAAAACTTCTCTGGTATTATTGTATCAAATGGCCCAGGTGACCCAAAGTATGCAGATATCACCATACAGACAACAAAAAAAGCCCTTGATGCAAAAATCCCACTTCTTGGTATTTGCCTTGGCCACCAACTGCTCAGTCTCGCGGCAGGAGGAGATACAAAAAAGCTAAAATTCGGCCACAGAAGCCAAAACCAACCCTGTCTTATGGCAGGGACAAGTCGCTGTTATATCACCACACAAAATCACGGCTTTGCCGTGAATGAAATTCCTAAGGGATTTAACTTCTGGTTCCAAAATGCCAACGACGGATCAAATGAAGGCATTATTCATACGAAATTGCCAGTTATGTCGGTGCAGTTTCATCCAGAAGCAACCCCGGGACCCCAGGATACGGAGTGGATATTTGATTTTTTCTTGGAAAGGATTAAGTGACTTAGGTCACCTAAGTAACATAAGTATCCTATGAAATTCAGGAAGGTACTCGTTCTCGGCTCCGGTGCGCTTAAGATCGGCGAAGCAGGGGAGTTTGATTACTCAGGATCCCAAGCAATAAAAGCCCTCAAAGAAGAGGGGATCAAGACAGTTTTGGTGAATCCAAATATAGCAACCATTCAAACTTCAAAATTCCTAGCTGATACAGTTTATTTCCTCCCGGTAAGTCCGCATTTTGTCGAAAAAGTTATAGAAAAAGAAAAGCCAGATGGTATCCTCCTCTCCTTCGGTGGTCAAACTGCGCTCAATTGTGGTTTGGCACTCTACAAAAAAGGCATATTAAAACGCCACGGTGTTTCAGTGCTCGGCACACCAGTCACCGCGATTGACCTAACAGAAGACAGGCAAAAATTTGCAGATCACTTAAAAAAAATTGACGTTTCTATCCCGCCAAGCCAGGCTGCGAGAAGTACCAAACAAGCGCAGAAAATCGCAGCTGACATGGGATATCCTGTAATGATCCGCGCTGGATTTGCCTTAGGCGGCCAGGGATCAGGTATCGCACAAAATGAAAAAACGCTTAAAAAAATCACCGAGCATGCCTTCTCATTCGTCCCACAAGTGTTAGTAGAAAAATACTTACATCACTACAAAGAAGTTGAGTACGAGGTCGTACGAGACAAAGATGATAACTGTATTGCGGTCTGCAATATGGAAAATATGGATCCGCTTGGCATCCACACTGGCGAGTCAATCGTCATCGCACCAAGCCAGACTTTGACAAATCACGAATATCATACGCTTCGCTCGATAGCCATAAAGATTGTGAGGAGTCTTAAGATAGTAGGCGAGTGCAATGTACAATTTGCTCTCAATCCAAATCCGAAATCCGAATTTCGAAATACGAAACAATATCAAAATGCAAATGACCAAAATAAGAAATCTTTTGAACCTTCGAATTTTGAAGATTCAAATTTGTTTCGGGCTTCGGATTTCGATATTCGTGCTTTAGATTATTACGTTATTGAACTCAACGCCCGGCTCTCCCGAAGCAGTGCGCTTGCAAGCAAAGCAACTGGTTACCCACTCGCATACGTCGCAGCCAAACTAGCTTTAGGTAAGAATCTCACTAAGCTTCAAAACAAAGTCACCAAAGTAACGCAATTTTGCTTTGAGCCAGCACTTGACTATGTCACCGTCAAAATTCCTCGCTGGGATATCAACAAATTCAGCAAAGCTGATGAAACAATCGGCAGCAGCATGAAATCCGTGGGGGAAGTAATGGGGATCGGCCGGACATTTGAAGAAGCATATCAAAAAGCAATTCGCATGCTTGACTTGGAATTTGAAGGAGCAGTCAATGAAAAAATGCTATCTTTAAAGCAGAACAATACAAAAGAGTTTTTAAAGAAACCAACACCCGATCGAATGTTTGTCATTGCAAAAGCGTTTTATGAGGACATACCCGTTACAGAAGTATACAAACTATCAGGGATTGATCCGTGGTTTCTATATAGGATAAGAAATATTGTAAATAGTGAGAAGGAGCTTTTAGAACTAGCGTCTTCATCTAAATCTCGACCTCGTCATTCTGGGGAGCGAAGCGACTCCAGAATCTCTAAGAACGATAGAGATCCTGGGCAAGCCAGGATGACGAAAAATGATATAAATCTCACAAAAGAACTGCTGTTAAACCTCA
>CAZSQB010000092.1:0-3051 GCA_964608945.1 uncultured Gammaproteobacteria bacterium | reverse complement strand
TTATGAAAAAGCAACTTCGTCAGTTCTTCAGGCAAGTCTAAATGTAGCAATTTTAGTGGAAATTTGCTTAAATAAGATTTGTCTCAAATCATGACTGACCCAACGATTATACTTATCGCTGATTACGGTGTCGGAGACCCTGCCTTCGCCGAGGTCATGCTCCAACTCAAACACTTCCTGCCGCAGGCGAATATTATCCCCCAGTCTACTCCAGCCTTCAGCACCATAAATACTGGCTTTTGGATGTACCAAATCGCCCAAACAGAAAACCTGGCAGAGAATACCTATATCTACTCAAATACCGCTCCTCGTAAGGAAAATAGAGAGGCACAGGAGAAGAATCGAGGCGAAAAGCTGATGTATGCAAAGCTAGAGGACGGATTTGAGGTCATTGCTGTCAATGCAGGCTATAACTTCTCCTTCATAAAACCACACATTAAAGAATTCCACTATGTAAATTGCGCAAACGAAGGGTCCCAATTTCGCTCACGCGACATTTTCCCAGAGGCAGTCGCCCACGTTATCAAAAAAGATCCTGCGTTCTTAGGAGAGAAAGCGGATTTGGACCTCATTCCTGAATGTCCACGGCACGTCATAGCCTCAATTGACGGCTATGGCAATCTCAAGACCACAACAAGAGAATCTAATATTCATTTTACCCCTGGCCAAAGCCTGATCATCCAAATTCATAATCAGAAGCATATTGCGACGTATACTGATGGGGTTTTTAATATAAAAGAGGGTGAATTGGCCTTTGCCCCAGGCTCATCAGGCCATGACGATAAGTTCATGGAGATTTTTGTTCGTGGCGGGAATGCGCACCGACTGTTTGACCAGCCACATGTCGAGGAAACGTTCTCGCTTGCGACATTTTGACGCCTCTTTACCAAAAAAGCGCTAGCCACTGTTGCCAGTTCGCCGGTGCGTGTTTTGGCCGTAGATTCTTTTTTTCAGCCTTTTTTTCTGGCAAAATAACAATCTGCTCGCCTGGCTTGGTCAGGAGAAGTTTATTTCGTGCCTCTCCCTCGACGAATTGCGGATTGCTAACGATGCGCTCCTGATCCTGTAGCCGTCGGTTTTCCTTCTTCGCTTTCCTAAGTTCCTGCCGTGCTTTCACCAGATGCTCTTGCTTCTGCCACAGTGAGTAAATAGAGTGCGCGAGATTGTTAATTGTGAAAAGAAGAATGACTATCAGAAAGAAAATACCGACTTTTTTCATAACAGTTGCGCCTGTATTATACCCAGCTTCCAGCCTTGTTCGCGTACTGTCTCTCCTTTTCAAGCTTGACTTGAGGCAAAATTACTGATATTATGGGATCTTAAGTCTATGAAAACAGTGAATATTCGAGATGCTCACAAAGCATTTACTGACTATTTAAAAGGCAAAAACCACTCCAGCGCTACTATTTTAGCATACGGAAAAGATATTGAGCAGTTAGCCTCATTTCTTGGGGAGTTGGAAAAGCACAATATCCATGAGGTCTCTTCAGCCGACCTGCAGGCGTTTTTGGCAAAAATGCAGACTGACGGCTATACGCCAAAGTCCGTCTCGCGCAAGCTCAACTCAACCAGAACATTCTATAGGTTTTTGAAAATGAACGAACATGTGACTGATGACCCCTCTCTTCTTGTCTCCCACCCTCGCTATGAGCTCGCGCCACCCCGTATTTTAAAACCAACTGAGTATAGAGCCCTTCGTGACGCAGCGAGAAATGATCCTCGCATGTTCGCCATTATTGAACTTTTGCTTCAGACGGGTATCCGCATCGGCGAACTGGCAGCGCTTCGCCTTTCAGATATCCAAGGCGATTCGCTCACGATTCGACCAATTGAGAAGCATGAGGAGCGCGTCGTGCCTCTCAACCGACCAGCCAAAGAAGCGCTCAATCGGTATCTAAAGTTGCGACCTCAAGTCACAGATGACCATATTTTCATTACCAAATCAGGCAAGCCTTTCTTGGTACGCAATATCAGGACTGCAATCGAGCGATACTTCAGGCTTGCTGAGATTGAGAATGCCAAGGTCAACGACCTTCGCCACACCTTTGTCGCACATCACTTAAAGCACGGAGCATCCCTTGTGCTTCTCTCAAAAATCTTAGGCCACAAACGGATCTCGACCACTGAGCGGTATTTGGAGTTTATAAAAGAAAGAGCCAAAGACACAGCCAGCCTCAGCGAACTCTAAATTCGAATACCAAAATTCGAAACTCGAAACAATTTTCTAAATTCAAAATACAAATGTTCAAAATTTCTCGGATTTCGTGCTTCGAATTTCGATATTTCCTGCTTATGGCAGGATGAGGCGGATAAAGCTTTCGGCGAATTCAAATTCCTCTTCCTCTGCAAAATTTAACGCACGATTGACTACCCGTTTTTTGATTGCTGGAAAGTCATCAAATTGGCTTGCGTGAACCTCCAATGCTTTAATTTTTTTATCAAAAGTGCTTGTGATATTCACAACGTGTGCCTTTTTTTCAGCCCCGTACAGCCACAACTCCTCTACTCTATGCACTAATAACCCTTCTTTTATCTGCTCAGGATAGGTCAGCATGTCACGACTCAGGGGAAATACCGCGTCCATTGTTGCGATACCGGCTACGCGATGATCGGTATGATTGATAAAAGCGGTATCAGTCCAGGCAGAATGTTCTGTATAGTAAAATGTTGGATCCCAACCAAAGACGATTTTTGGCCGTACCGTACGGATAATCCGGACGATTTCTCCTTTCAGCGTCATATCCGTTACTAACTCTGTGTCAGTGTGATTCAGAAAGAAAATATCTTTCAAGCCTAAGATTTTTCCAGCTTTAACTTGCTCTTTGCGGCGTATTTGAGCAAGTCTCTTATGCGTCATTTTCGGATCTTTTGATCCGCGGGATCCGTCAGTGCAAAGTAAATAGTATGCATCCCATCCCTCATCGACCATTCGGGCGATTGTGCCTGAGGAAGTAAATTCCAGATCATCTGGGTGAGCGCCAACTGCAAGGAGGACATTTTTCTGTTTCATAGGAGGCTAACGGGATTATAGCACAAGAGGTTGGGAGAGAA
>CAZSQB010000091.1:0-3103 GCA_964608945.1 uncultured Gammaproteobacteria bacterium | reverse complement strand
TTTTGTGCAAAGTAGACAACAGGCGCGCTTATAGGTGCGGCTTGCTGCTTTGACGCTACCTCTGTTCCCAAAACCCGCTCCTCAAGTATTGGACGACCTTTTGTCTTCTGTAACTGTTTTACCATATCGTGCTGTTTGGTCGGCGAGTCATTGTCTTTAAGAAAGGTGAATTGCTTAAATGGTCCTCCTCCTGCCCTGAGAAGAAATGGTGTGACTGCCACAATACCTGGGTCAGACCAGAGATTTTCAAATGCTTCTCTATAATATTCTGCGCGCTTTTCATCGCCAACCCCGTCAGTCCAGCCTGTCTCTGTAATAAATACAGGGAGTGTTTTATTGCTCAGGCTTTGGGCAAGGTCGCGTTCATAACGAAAACTGACAGCAGATTGGGGCGTGTTGATTGATGGAGGCTGTGAGAACGCGGGATTCGGATATGAATGACTTGAGAAGCCGTCAATTTGATTGAAAATACCAGGGAGCGCGCGCTGCATCTCTCGCATATATGCGTACTCATTCATATAGAGATTATTGCTCGGAGCGGCGTTGTCAAGGCCAGCACTGATAATAAAAAATTCGTCTGATTTTGACTTAAAAACAGAAAAAGCGTAGCTTAATAGTTCAGCGTATTCTTTAGCGTTTACTTCACCGCCCCACTCATCGGACCGGTTTACTTCATTAAACACGATAATATAGCGATTTTTGACCGGCCATGAAAGTGAATTTAGAAAATTTGCAAAGTCTAGAACATCTTCCTCTTTTGGTTTGCGCCAGACTTTCGTATTAAAATAATCGCCTTCAGTCGCCAAGCGAATAATAGGAATAACCTTTAGTTTTTTGCACCCGTCCATGAACTTTTGCCATTTTGCGAGGTCTTTGTCGCCTGCCTGGATTGGGATAAGTACGTATCCCCACTCGCCGCCGGTGCTATTCACAAGCTGAGACGCTTTCAGTAATTCTGAGTCAAACAATATATGGATGCCAAATTTATTGTTCGGCACAGATAGAGGGTCATAGATCGCAAACGACTTGGTCGCAAAAATGAAGAGAAAACTCACACAAAAGAGTACAAGAATACTCGTGTTTTTCATACTATACATTATAGCATTTTATGTGATTTTGGAAAATAAATCGTCTATACTATGGAGTATGCATGAACGCGTGGTGCGGATGGCTTTGATTTTAAAAGAACACGGACATATGGTTATAAAGTGCTTCTTAGTCTTCTCATTTCTTCTTCCACTGTATATCATTCTATATAAGTTACTAATCCCGCGTGTGATGGCATTTGGTTGTTTTGATGATTGCTTCAATTTTATGGGAGGATACTTCATACTGAAAGGTAAAATCCTCTATTCCGAGGTTTTTTATAATCACCAGATGCTTATGGCGTACATAAGCTATGGCATACAGTCGCTATTCCATCCAATAAATATTTATGAGTTAGTACTTCGTCATCGGCAGTTCGTTCTCTTTTTTGGATTCTTGTTTGACCTTCTGCTTATTATGCGATTTGGGATACCTGCTGTGGGATTTGTTCTCTTATATGAGCTCAGTAAGTTCTATTTATTTGGTGATCGTTTTCTAGCAGAAGGGCTTATTGTCTACCCTCTCGTGTATAACGCCGGGCTTATCTTGCAAAAGCTGAAAAATAGCGCACTTTCGCAGTTTGACTATATCGCATCGTCTGTTTTTACGTGGTTCGTTGTCTTTTCCCGTGAGCCCTATGGCCCACTCGCTGTCATCATGTTCTTTTTCCTCCTTTTTGGCAAACCGTTTGTAAAACGACATATTGCTCTCATACTCTTTGTAGCCCTGTGTGCTGTGACTGTTTTTTCCCAACCACTTTCTGATTACTATTTTAATGTCTTGACGATAAATCGCCAGGTGTTCTTTGCTGACACAGTAGGTCAAAGTCTTGGATTTACGCGGATAGCCCATGCTTTCCTGTATCCTGCTATGGTCTTTTTTGGTGGTGAGTGGAATATATTTCGTTGGTATCTTATTGGTCTATCATCCATATTTCTTCTGTCGATTTTGTATTACCTTGTCGGTCTACGAAAATTTTTCTACGGTGTGGTCATATTTTTTTTGCTTGGCGTTGCCAATTTGCGCGCAGACTTTCCAGGCAAGGTTTTTTACGAGGCATTTCATATGCTGGTGTGGTTTGGCATGTTCGTCTTTGTTACCTGTATTTTGGTGCATGACCTAAGTAAAAGGAAAGAAAAAATTCCTTCTCTTTTGGGGAAGTTGGGAATTGTTGGGATTTTGGGGCTTGTATGCTATATGATTCTTTCGCCACAATCATATACGCACGAGATAGCAGACCCACACATTGATTTACTGAACAACTATGGCAAAGAGATGCAAGTTGGAGAAGTAGTAAAAGCGCTCGCAAAACCACAAGATACGCTCTTTTTAGATGGGTTTGATGATCTTATTTATTGGCAAGCTGGCATACTATCGCCGTATCCGTACGCCTGGTATACATCATTTATGCCACAGTTTGAGCGTTACCGCGTAGCACGCGAGGAGATGTTTCGATCGTCACCGCCTGATTTCTACTATGGCTCGTGTCCTAAAGAGTCAATTACCTTTCGAATAGTGCCAGAGTTTGCAAAAAAAGACTACGTGCGGCTTCTAAAAGAAGGGAAACCGAGTTGCTTGTGGGTAAGAATTGACAAAGTTTCCGCAATTCATGATCTTCAGTGGAGAAAGGCAGAGGAATTTCGCTACACGTTTAAAGCGCAAACCCCAGCACGGTGAGGCACGTTGTCAGTCGTTCCTTTTTTAGTCTCTTTTGTTTTGCATCTTTTTCATTTCTTATCCGTAGCGCGAGTTTGTAGATATATTCAAGCGCAAGCGGGGTATTCAGGTCGCTGTCCATAACCTGCTCGAATACATCGCAGGCTGAGATATATGGGAGGTTTGGAGGATTGGGGGATTTAAGGAGGGCCATTACTAAGCTAGAACGGGCAGCGCATTTTTCGAATTCATCGTCGCGATGCTCCCAGACGTCGCGGTAGTGGTGGGATAGGAGATACCAGCGAATTGCGTTGGCGTCGTATTTTTTGAGAAGATCAGAGACCATAACGAGGTTGCCGAG
>CAZSQB010000090.1:0-3121 GCA_964608945.1 uncultured Gammaproteobacteria bacterium | reverse complement strand
ACGCTCGTTTGTGATCTTGGGCATTGCCAAGGATCAAATAATTCTTCCCGTCACAGATGGCAAAGAGAGAAAACTCTTCTCCCACAAGACACTTTTCAATAAGAAAAGTTTTACCGGCATTGTTGAATTGTTTCATTGCTGCTACTCCCCGATAAGCTTCTTCTTTTGTTTTAGCGTAAAGCGCTCCTTTTCCAAGAGCAAGGCCCGAAGCCTTAACAAATAACGGTTGTTCGGGAAGCTTCTTAATATACGCAACTGCCTCATTCTGATTTGTGAATGTGCGGTAGTGAGGCGTTGGCAAGTTGTATTTTTTCATGAAATCTCGAGACCAGGCCTTGCTCCATTCAATTTCCGAAGCTTTTTTTGTCGGACCAAACGCGGTAATACCATTTTTAAAAAGCAAATCAATAGCGCCTCGTGCTATCGGGTCATCCATGGCGACATCGACCAAATCGACTTTTTCTTTTTTGGCAAAAGCGACGATCTTCTCAAGCTCAAGTTGATGAATATGCGGAACTATACGAATCTTTTTATTTGTTTTCGTCATATAGTCATTGCCCGGTGCTACAAAAACGACAGAAACGTTTTTGTTTTGACTATATTTTTCAGCCAAAATATGCTCACGGCCACCTGAGCCAACAACTAAGATTTTCATAATAAGTTTGTTGATAATGTCATCCTGGCCCTTCGGTCCTGAGCTCAGGGTCGAAGGACTTGTCCAGGATCTCTCAGCGTCAAGAGATTCTGGAGTCGTCGTTTCACTCCTCCCCAGAATGACGAGTTTAAGAGTTGCATAATTTTATTAAGGCTTCGACATAGATTTTATTTTCTTTTTGTTTCAAGCGTTTATAGAGCGAGTCGACAGTGTCATTTGGTTGGATTTTTTCAAATGTACGGGAGAGGACTGGGCCGAAGTCAAATTCGTTTGTCAAGAAATGCACAGTAGATCCTGCGTAGGTTGCCCCGCTGTTAAGAAAATTCGCTATGGCGAAATTCGTAAACATTTTTCTGTTCCATAATCCTTTTGTCCCATCAGGATTGTTAACGAAGCCATGCATAGTATCTGGGATTAAGCCTGGGTGGATATTAAGAATTTTATTTTTGTACGTTTCCAATACGTCATCTGTTATGATTTGTTTCCAGCCGGCGAGGCAGATATAGTCTGGATTATATTTTTGCAAAAAGGGAAACAGGCCGTTTTTTGTCGGGCAGATTTCTATTGATATATCGTTGCTACGAGCGTGGGCAAGGCCTTTTGCATCTTCTTTGTCTGAAATAACGACGACAACTTTGGCGTTTAGAGATTTATTATTGATGGCTTCAAGGATTGCTTTGCAATTGCTGCCGGTGCCGGCGTTTGATATCAGAACCGCTAGTTTCTTCATCTCCTATTGGGACAGCTGGGGCAGAGAAAAATCAAAATTAATTTGCTTTGCGTTATTTCCGATGTCGATTGGGTAATTTCCGGTAAAGCAAGAAGTACAGAAGACGTTTTCGGGGAGGCCGGTCGCTTTAATCAGGCTTTGATAAGAAAGGTAATGCAACGAGTCTGCTCCGACGAATCGTTCAATTTCAGGGATACTCATTTGCGCTGCGATGAGGTTTTTTTGGAAGGGAGTATCAATGCCATAAAAGTCAGGGAAGCGGACGGGCGGACAGCTGCTCATGAGGTGGACTGTTTTGGCACCAGCGTCTCTGATGAGGCGAACGAGTTTTTTAGCTGTTGTACCCCTAACAATTGAGTCTTCTATGACAATGACTCTTCGGCCTTTGATGACTTCTTGAAGGGGATTTAATTTCATTTGTACTCCCCTATCTCGCAGACGTTGGTCTGGAAGAATAAAGGTGCGGCCGATGTAGCGGTTTTTGACGAGGCCGAATTCAAAGGGTATACCTGATTGGGCGGCGTACCCTATGGCAGCTGGGATTGCAGAGTCTGGAACCGGGATAACGACGTCTGCTTCTATGGGGTGTTCCCGGGCGAGTGCTACTCCAAGATTTTTACGAACTTGGTAGACTGATTTGCCAAGGAGTATGCTGTCGGGGCGGGCGAAGTAGACGAATTCGAAGATGTCTAATTTTTGGTTGGCAGGGGCGATAGTGTAGGATTTTAGCCCTTTGTCTGAGATAACGACCATTTCGCCAGGATCTATATCTCTTATGTACTGTGCGTTGACTGTGTCAAAGGCGCAGGTTTCGGATGATACGACATAGCCGCTGCCATTTAGTTTGCCGAGTGAAAGTGGGCGAATTCCGTAGGGATCACGGAATGCAACGAGTTTGTCTTTGGTTATGACAAGGGTACAAAAAGCCCCTGTAAACAGGGGGTATGCTTTTTCTATAGCGCTCTCAAGTGTCATGCGCTTTTTAAGGAAAAACTTAATGATTGTATGCATGAGTTCTGAGTCATTCTGGTCGTCTATATCTACGCCGTTTTTCAGGAGGAATTGCTGGAGCTTTTTAACAGTTGGGAGGTTGCCGTTATGTGCTAGGGCAACTGAATCGAATTCGTTTATAACTGGTTGCGTGTGTTTGGCGAGTGAGCCGCCTGATGTTGAGTAGCGATTTTGACCGATTGCCAGGTGTCCTCGCAAACGCTCAAGATCGTCTTCTGTATATACTTGGGCGACTAGGCCCAAAGACTTGTGGGTTCGGAGTACTTTTCCGTCAGAGGCGGTAATACCTGAAGATTCTTGTCCGCGATGTTGGAGGGCATAGAGGCCAAAGTACGTTAAACGCGCTGCATCAAGTCCGCGTCCGAAAATGCCAAAGACAGCGCATTTCTCACCCAGCATGATTTTATTGTAACATATTTACGCTATTTGTGTAATATGTTTCCTTTTTGCAGATTGTTTTGGATGCGTTTTTCTACATCGGTGGTTTTTGTAGGGATAAATTTTGTGCTAGTAAGTTTTTCGTAGACGTCGCGGTAGCGCTTGGATACTTTCTTACTCAAACTTTCTGGCATGGGTGGCGGCTTGCCGTCGCCTTTATAGCCTCGCTCTACATACCAAAGGCGTAAAAACTCTTTATCAAAGTTTTCAGGCTCCAATCCTTTGGAGATTCTTTTTTTATACGTTTCTTTTATCCAAAAGCGGGATGAGTCAGGCGTATGAATCTC
>CAZSQB010000089.1:0-3170 GCA_964608945.1 uncultured Gammaproteobacteria bacterium | reverse complement strand
CAAGCATCTCTCTACCGCGTCCTCACCATGACTATCTTTAACTTTGACCCCCGCGACATCGCAGCTATTCTCAACAGCGCCAAAAAAAGAAATCTCACGCTTTTTGAAGCACTGGAAAAACCAGACGAAATCAGCGTATCACTTGAATGCAAAGAACGCATCACTCGTATTGTCGAAATGATAAAAAACCATCTTGCCCTTATCCCGCGAGTTAATGCAGGGCAGATTCTCTATCACTTTTTTGAAGAATCAGGACTCCTTGGCCACTACCTAGATCCAAGAACCCAAAGAACCGAAAGACAAGCCCAAAACGTCGCCAAACTTTTTGACAAATTACAATCTTATGCCGGTCAGCACGACGATGCATCAGTCTTCGCTGTTGTCGATTGGATAGATCTCTCATCAGAATTAGGCGAAAGCCCATTAGCAGCTGATGTCGACTGGAGCACCAACGACGCCGTAAATATTCTAACGATTCACTCAAGCAAAGGTCTCGAATTCCCAGTTGTCTTTGTTGTCAATCTCGTAACCCTTCGCTTCCCAAGTCGCGACAGACGAGAACCAATCCCAGTTCCCCAAGACATTATAAAAGAAGCACTTCCAGAAGGCGATGAAAATTTACAGGAAGAGCGGCGTCTTTTTTATGTCGCAATGACTCGCGCCAGAGACAGACTCTTTCTCACAGCTGCAAGTTTTTACGGCGAAGGAAAAAGAGAGCGGAAAATCTCACCATTTGTCTATGAAGCCCTGGGCGAAAAATACGTCGATGGCATTACTAAGAAACAGCGGCTTGAAAACTCAGTCCAGCAGCTTTCACTCCTCGAAGTCCTCGCTCCAGCTGTAGAAAAAAAAATTCCAATCTCCTCTATTGCCCAAATTACCCCAACCACCCCAATATCATACCTCTCCTACTCCCAACTCCAAACCTTTGACCTCTGCCCCCTCCATTATAAGTTACGCTACATAATGAAGCTTCCCGCTGCGCCGTCAGCTGCCCTAAGCTTTGGTACAACTATGCACGCATTACTCAAGACAATTTACCAGCTTGGCTTTAACAAAAAAACACTTTCAGACGAGATGGTAAACAAGCTCATTGATGAATACTGGATTGGCGATGGATACAACAGCAGAGCACATGAGCTAGACGCCAAAAAAGGCGCCAAAAAACTCCTCCTCTCCTACATGGAACAAAACAAAAATGAAGTAACCCACCCCCTCTACACTGAAATGTCATTTCAATTCTACCTGCCTGCTCATTCGAGTCTGAGCCTGAGGGCTCATCCCTCAGAGTCGAAGACCGGCAGGCAAGGTGCTGACAAAATCAAAATCTTAGGCAGATTTGACCGTATTGATCAGCTTTCGGATAACCGCATAGAAATTATTGATTACAAGACCGGTACGAATGTACCAGATGATAAAAAAATAAAAAATGACCTGCAATTAACACTCTACGCGCTTGCAGCAACGCAAATTAATGATCCGCTATTTCGCAAAAAACCAGATGAAATAAAATTAACGCTCTATTATATTGAACCAAATACCAGAATTAGCACTACCCGAACAAAAGAGCAGCTGGAAGAAGCAAAAGAGTTGATACTGCACAAGGTGGAAGAAATACAAAATAGCTCCTTTCACTGTAGCGGTCACGTGTTCTGCAAGGATTGCGAATACGCCATGCTCTGCTCAACCTATACAAGCTAGACAGCAAACTATGTATACTAAAAATATATGGACGATAAACAAACAGTTAATATTCTTCCAAATACTGCAGATAATCTTGCCGAAACTGGAAACATTTTTACAGAACTAAATCCTACTCTTATTCAAGAATCAGCACCTACTGGAAATCAGAATAAAAATTCAGGATTCTCTGCAGAATCTATCGTTTTACGAAAAGCATTGGCCAAGAAAAGAGAAGTAGAATCCTTACAAGGGGGTGCAAGAGCACACCTTTACAGACCAGAAGACGAATTCACTTGGAGACCTTTTTATTATTTTACACACCATGTGAGTAGCAAAGAGCCCTCTCCCTTTTGGGATCATGTTGTAGAGCGAATGAAAACAAGTCATAAGTTATTTGTCGATGGAGTTTTATTTCCGGATGGTGAGTTTGCTTTTTCTGATGATTCACCACAGCATGGCGCACTATCTGAAGCAGTCGGTAAAGAAGAGGTAGGACGACTACAAATTGCAAAGTTTAAACCAGGATACCCCCCTGTCATACAAGTTTTTGCCGATAATAAACAAGAACTAGATCAAATAGCATCATACCTACAAAGAAATATTTCACATCCTGAAGAAGTTCAGGTTAAACTTGACACTTGGAACGATGCGCCAACCGATTTTCCATCTGATAGGCCGACAATTTCCAAAAACGTATACACAGGTAAGCTAAACAATTATTCTCCGAAGATAGAATACAAAAAAGTTGCATAATACCCTAACTTATTATATACACCAGCCTAAAAATTTGCCTTTTAGCACTAAAACCTTTATAATGCTAACGTCCTAGGAAGAAGGATCGCTACTCTACTTTCTAAGGCCAAAGGGGCTTGCCCCACGAAGCTTTAGCGAAGTGGGGAGGAAAGTCCGGACAGCAGTAATGCAAGGGATGGAGCAAATAGCTCCGAACCGAAAGGTCTGGTGTCTCAAATCTGAAAGGATAAGAGGACTCTGCGAGAATTGACTCAAAGAGAGAGCCACAGGGACGATCATTGGCCTAAGTCGAAAGATATGGCCGATGGGTGAAACGACCCGTACCATTCGGTACAGGTTTTAGGCAATCCCACCTGCTGCAATTTCCGAAGAGATATGCCAACTGGCATGTCTCGAAGGGATGTACCGTATGGTACGTCCCGACGACACGTTATAAAGCGCATTACCTAGTGTCGAAGTACGAAAGCATCCCGATAACCTCGGGGCAGAGTGACTAACATCATTTTGAGATAGATTGCGGTCACGAACAGAATCCGGCTTACTCTCTTCCT
Organism: uncultured Gammaproteobacteria bacterium; assembly: GCA_964608945.1. Lineage (GTDB taxonomy): Bacteria > Patescibacteriota > Microgenomatia > Levybacterales > UBA12049 > CAYWEP01. Next base: position 183 of record CAZSQB010000089.1, on the reverse strand, counting down.
AGGGCTACGAATTTATACGAATTAAAATAACACGAATTCATGCTATTCTCATTCGCATCAATTCGTAGTCAACTGCTGGCGCTCGCATATTGCTTGAGAGCAAAATGCCAGGTTCTCAAACTCAAGTGCAACAATATACTGCTAAAGAGAAATGAGATAACGACTCCTTGCCAGGATAAGATT
>CAZSQB010000088.1:0-3328 GCA_964608945.1 uncultured Gammaproteobacteria bacterium | reverse complement strand
GCCATTCGCATGTACTTGCCATTTCGTAACTGGTCTGTTAAATATATCGCCCGTGGGTCATCGTCAACTTCTGTCGTTATTTCGCCGACGCGAGGGAGCGGATGCATGATAACCATATTTTTGTTACCGTATTGTTTGAGAAGTTCTGGAGTAAGAATGAAAGAATGTTTTAATTTTTCGTACTCTGCAAGGTCTGAAAATCGTTCTTTCTGAACGCGTGTCCAGTACCAGAAGTTCACATCTCTTGGAATACCTTTCTCACTTATGATTTCGATGAGCTTGATACCCCGTTTTGAGAGATCAGCAAAATCCTCTCGGGACAATTTCAATTTTTCAGGAGATAGTAAATAGATTGTATTGTTTTTGTAGTGTGATAGTCCTTTTATGAGCGAATGCACTGTCCGTCCGTCGAGTATGTCTCCTGCCATGAGGGCTGTGAGATTATCAAGTCTACCAAATCTTTTCTGTAGCGTGTACATATCCATGAGCGCTTGCGTCGGGTGCTCTCCTGTCCCGTCCCCCGCATTGATGATAGGTACAAAAAAAGCAGCCTCCGCTGCTTTACGTGGCGCTCCAATTTCTGGATGGCGGATGACAATCGCGTCAGAGTAGGATTCAAATACCTTGATAGTATCTGAGAGCGTTTCTCCTTTTGCGACAGATGAGACTTTGTGTGGATCCTGCACATCAATAGTCTGCCCGCCGAGGCGCTTTATGGCGCCAGAAAATGAACCATATGTTCTGCTTGAGGGTTCGAAGAAAAGAAGGGTCACAATATTGCCCTTTAAAATGTCTGATGGCTTTGCTTCTTTAGCAATTGGCGTGAGCGCATCAATGGTATTAAAAAGAGTGGTGAGGCTTTGTGGGTCAAACTGATCTAAAGAGAGGATATCTTTTCCCCTAAAATCGTTCTCTATTTTGGCTCCTGCTCGTTTTTTAGCCATAATCCTTCGGTTGCACTCAGGATTGTGCCAGATGGGCACAAAAAATCCCAGTACTTCAACTTCGCTCAGGATTATTCCTGGCGAGCTGGTTCTGGGATTAAACTTTAACAGACTTGACGATTCCTGTCAATTGTAAATTGGTTCCAGGAGAATAATAATTATTTGCTTAAATAATTACGTGATTAATAAGCGGCAATTCTTGACTTCAAATACTCTTGTTTCATACACACCTCGTCCATCCATTAGGAAACGTGCCTTTCCATAATAGTTGAATCCTTTTCTTATGTATTTCGTAAATGTATTTCCGATGCGTTTCGTTGCGCTTGGTTCTATCCAAATTCCATCAAACCGTCTAACATCTAATGGTTGAGGATTACTTTGTCCTGGAGTTACTGCATACAGTTCTATTTGATACGTTAACCTCTGCCGTTGTGCGGTCGTGTTTCTTATGCCGAACAAAACAGTGAGCTTGCAAGAGTTTCCGAGCTGGATTATTGAATGAGAGTCTGTGATCTCAACTATCATCGGATCACCTAATCTCCTTGCCTCTGATTGTGTTTGGGTTGTTTGCTGTGTGCTGCTGACTGCGACGATTGTTCCTAAGCCCACGACTGCGAGGGAGAGAACCATAAGAATACCCAGTGGATTCATGAAATGATGTACTCGTACTTTTGCCATGACTTATCTAGAATTCCAGATATTCAAGGGTCTTGTCAAGGGGAAATCTTACCCGCCGATAATTGTGCATTTTTTTATAACAGTGGCTTCTGGAGACTTGCAGCCGTTCGGCTGCGTATTTGTCGTACTTGAGCATGGTGCCTTGCCAGTTTGTCCGCAGTCGGGCGCATCAGGCCTACTGGTTGGAGAATCAGTCGGCACAATTGGCAGGCAGCCCTTTATTTCGACTCCTTTTGATTTAAGCTCGGTCAGTATTGGTAGACGGATCTCAAGCCTTGCATCATAGCTGCCACTATCAACATTCCAGTCTTTGACAATAAGAGCGTTTTGTCCTCCCCGAAGACTCGTAGACCTCATCGGAGACGTATCATATAATTCCCCGTCCTTATAGAGGCGAAAACTATAATCGTATTGCGTTGTGTAGCTTGCGGTGTTATAAAGCGTCGCATCTGCGCTAATAATGCATTTACTTTCACTTGGGCGGTAGAGCTTTATCGAGTTCGTTAGCGATTTTGGTTGTGAACGATACTTGGTATTCTCTTGCGCTTGCGTAGCAGTCCGCGTTGATCGTTGAGCACTGATAACTGCGAGGATTGTGCCAAAAGCGAGTATGCACATGCCGGCCAGGAATAAAATGCCAAACAGGCTGAGCCAGCCGGACCTACGGTAATTTTTGATCTTTCTTGCCATACACATTCATCATTTCAATTTTTCGTAACGGTGTCAAGAATGATTATGAGCCCCTATTTTTCTGCTGCTTTGACAACGTTCTCCAATAACATTGCAACATTAATTGGGCCGATACCACCTGGAATGGGAGTATAATACGATGCAATGTTTTTGATTTCCTCTTCTTCATAATCTCCATGCAATTTACCATCGTCGCCCCGGAACATACCAATACCTATTAAGACAACCCCCTTTTTAAGCATATCCGATTGGATGATTCCTGATTTGCCAACGCAGGAGATAATGATATCTGCTTGTTGCATGATGCCGAGGGGATTCTCTGTTTTGCTGTCTATAACACGTGGCAGGACACCAAGTTTCTTTATCTTTGCGATTATCGGCGCGCCGCCAGTCTCGCCTTTTCCAATAACGACGATTTCTTTCCGTCGAAGCCATTTTAAGAAGTCATTATTGTTCGAGCGAGCGCTAGCGAGTCGAGAACTATTTTTCTCGACTCCGCTCGAAAAATAAATCCCTTCGAGTGCGCGGATGGCGGCTTCGGCAATCGGCGGTGTAAATTTCGACTTTGCATGAAAACCGTCAACGTCTTTTTTTGGATCTGTATTGACAATTAACTTTTCAGCATCAATATGAGATGGGAGCGGTTGCTGGACAATAATACCATGCACGAGCGGATCATGATTCAGTTTGAGAATTTCAGTCAGAAGCTGCTCTGTTGTCGTATCCACAGTATACATCTGTACAGTAACCAATGCGCCTATCTCCTCTCCTCTTTTTTGCTTTTGCCTAACATATGCATGTGACGCCTGGTCATTGCCGACGAGCAAAACGACAAGATGTGGGGTTATGGTTTTTTTCTTCAGTAGTTCGATGCGTTTTTTGAGGTCTTCATAAATTTGCGCAGCTATCTCGCGTCCGTCAATTCTCATGTTAGGACTTCTCAACGCATGTGGCTGATGCGACTTTGTCTGATTTGTCTGAGAAGCGCATGAGGATAACGCCTTGTGTATCACGAG
>CAZSQB010000087.1:0-3362 GCA_964608945.1 uncultured Gammaproteobacteria bacterium | reverse complement strand
ACAAACCCTGGCGAAAATTATTAGGTACTATTTTTTGTAAACAACTGCTCGGTGGCCCACAGTAAAGACAGAGATTATTTTATCTTTTTGGTTAATTTTATAAATTATTCTATATACGCCTACGCGGAATGTGAATCTACCCGTTAATTCTTTTGTGAGAGGTTTACCAGATGTTGGATCTTCTTTTATTTCCTTCAGCGCTGAGATGATAGCTTCTTGATATCTTTTTTCTAATCGCCTTATCTCTTTTTTTGCCTTTATAGCAACCCGAAGCCTATACATTTTTCTTGAGCTCTTTTTCTAATTGTTCCAAAGTAACAAATCTCCCCTTTTTGATATCTTCTTCTCCTTCGCGAATTGCTTCCATGAGGCCAGGATTACTCATGATTTCAAGCGTTTCTTTCCATGACTCGTATTCCGCAGCGGAGATAATAACCGCGGCGGGCAAGCCATTGACGGTAATCACGTACTCATCAAGTTTCTTTCGAGCGTTTTCAACAAGATTTGTGAGCTCCTGTCTTGCTTTTGTGATTGGTAGTGTCTGTGTCATAACAACATATTACATAATTCTGTACAAAGAGTCAAGAGTTCTTATAAGTATGCGTTGAGGCCGCCTTGGGGGATGAATGAGGAGGCGAAAGCTGAATCGTTACATTGCTTAAGCTCTTCCTCAGACAAAATATTCTCTTTTAACAACATTTGAAACTGTCTGTGAAGGTGGGCGTTCTTGATCACTTCCGGCCAGTCGGTGTTGATGGTGAATTTTACTTTGTTTTTGATGAAGGTGCGGAGGATGAATTTTAATTCTTCTTTATTTTCTACTGCTTTGGTAACGAGATTGGACATGGGGCAGACTTCTAGGACGATATCTCGCTTTACCAGTTCTTGCATGAGCTTTTTGTCAGATGCAGCACGAATGCCGTGGCCAATGCGGGAGGGATTAATAAACTCAAGTGCTTCCCACATATCATTCGCTTCTTCAACTTCTCCTGCATGAGCAGTTACTCTCAAACCTGCCTTCTTTGCTTTTTCAACTAAATCTTCATAGTCCCTGAAGTGGAAATTGGGATGGGATGGGCCGGCAAAGTCTATACCGACAATGCCGCGTCTTCGGTATTTGATCGCTTTTTCAACGATAATTGCGTTTTCTTCGTAAGAAAACTCCCGAGCGAGGCAAAAGATAATTCCTGCTGAGAGGTCGTCGTATTCGAGAAGTGCCCGTTCCATGCCACGGAGCATTGCCATGATGATGTGGTCGAGGTCTAGCTCAGCGTTTTTGTTGTGTTTCATGGGGTTATTACGAAGCTCAATAAGCGAAATACCATTTCTGTAGGCGCCAGACATGATTTCGTAGGTAGCGCGTTCTACTGCGTGCGTGCCTGATGAGAGTTTGTCTAAGAGGGGATGGTAGATCTCATTAAAGTATTCGTTAATGGTTTTTTCCTTCTCTAAAGAGAGGCTGATATAGTCAATGAATTCGTGGTAGTTACGTTTGGGAAGCTTAAAGCCCTGGTCATGCGCGATTTGCCAGTAAACAGACGGGTTAATGGATGTGCTCAAATGAGCATGGAGTTCGGCAAGTGGATACGATGGAAAGTACTTATCTCCCATACGTAATTATACTATAGCGTATGCGAGAATGCAAAAAACAGACGGTAGGTGGGAGAAGATGGAAAATAGTGGTTGAAGGTAGAAAATGGAAGATAGAAACTCTATTCTCTATCCTCGATCTTCTACGCCTATTTTCTACTTTCTATCATCTATCGTCAAAAAGTCGCTAGTATCCTTCAAACGTCAGTAGGTTGTGGCGATCCGGGCCAGTTGTGACAGCGACAATTGGGTAGCCGGTGCGGTCTTGCAAAAAGGCAAGGAATTTTTGCGCGTGGTCGGGGAGCTCGTTCGCTGATTTTGCTTTATTGCATTCAGCTCCATCCCAGCTTGGCAGCTCAACATATTGAGGCGCAGCGTTTTTGAGATAGCGAAGGCCTGGTTGATAGGGGAGAGTATTGCCTTTATTGTCCGTGTAATGCGTACAGATTTTTATACCCATATCTCTGAGCGCTATATCAAGGTGTGTTGCGGCGAGGACTTCAATGCCTGCCATGCGGCTGTTGTAGGTGAGGAGGGGGAGGTCCAAAAAGAGAATGTCTCTTGGGCGACCAGTTGTGGTGCCATATTCGTGTGCTGTTTCTCTAACATACGCCGCCCAGCGTTTGTCATCCTCAGCTTGACTGAGGATCTTTTGATTCCCGCTTTCGTTTACCCTGATTCCCGCTTCCGCGGGAATGACAGAAGGGCGAGAATGACGAGGGGGTGGACTCGAAGAATAATCCTTTGGCAGATCTATGTGGGTTGGCATGCGGCGCGCGCCGACGCTTGAGGTATAGGTAGCTTTAAATATACCGACGCGATTGGCAATCATTTCAGCTTTCCAGTAGGCAGTGCCTTCACGAACCGCATAGACAGACGTATTGGATGCTGTGACATCAGGGATAGTGCCAAGCCAGGCATCAAGCCCTGCCCCTTGCGCTCCCTCAAAAAGAAACGCATTTTTTGCATCTTTGGCAATATCTTGGTGGAGTTGGTAGGTATTGGTTACAAGCTTTCTTTTTGCGAGCCAGTCTCGTGCAGCGGCAATTCTCTCTAAGAATGCTTTTTTCTTGCCGACTGTCCGAAGTTGTGTTTTGCCGGATTTGACCGTCGCAGCGAAATCAGGTACCTCCATATCAGCCAACGAGACGTCAAAGGCTGCAAATTCCTTTACTTTCCGGTCGTAGTATCGATCGAGGCGTTCTTGCCAATCATCGGTAAAAAGGTTGTCTATTTTGAGGCCGGTTTTTTCATAATAGTGTGCATACACTGCGGAAATGCCACGTCCTGTTCCGCCTTTGGCTTTTTCATCTTTTATGCGGTTTAAGGATTCTTCGGCGCGCTCTATGTCTGTACACAAAAGCGCATCGTTTGATAAAAAGAGCCTGTTTTTAAGGCTTGCTGCTTTATCTTCAATATACTCAACTTCGGTTCTCAGATCCTCAGGGTGAATGGTCATGCCCCGATCCATAATCCCAAGCGCTTTTTCATAAAGTACGCACGAGGGGACAACATGCAAGGCAAGTTTTATCTTGCCTTTTTCTATTGTGTGGCCGGCGTTGTTGCCGCCTTGAAACCTGATGACGAAGACGTTTTTTATTTTTGGTTTTTTAAGTAAGGTCTCTATATAGTTATCGACAAATCTACCTTTACCTTCATCGCCAAATGCCGCACCGACGATTGCTACAGTATTGGGGTGGGCAAGGTGTGCAAAGACTCGTTTTTGGCCATCTGGCCAACCTACAGAAAAGTTGCCTTGTTTATAGATTGTA
>CAZSQB010000086.1:0-3593 GCA_964608945.1 uncultured Gammaproteobacteria bacterium | reverse complement strand
GATCATAACTATTGACAAGCTAGGCAAGGTTAGTTACGCTAGTAATACATGGAAAACCGAAGTTTTCGGGGGGTGTGGCAGCTATTGACAGGAACGACCAGGGCAAAGACTCTTAGCCTTCTGGCGCTTCTTATTCTTGTAGCCATCGTCCCACTCACCCTCTCCCTCACCCAGGAATCGACCGATGTCCGCCGGAGAGCAGCCGAACCAACCACCGCTCTTGCATGCGCAGCAAAAGAATCGGATACATTGTTAATTCTTGATAGATCAAACAGCATGCATTTACGCGCACAAGGCGGAAATGAGTCAGCAAGCGAAGCGCTCGCACTTTCACTTGCCATAGAAGAACCGGAAACAGAAGCAGAGGCTAGGAAAAAAACTGTTGACTTTGGTCCCAATTCAAAATTCACCGCAGCGGTCAAAGCCGCAACGCAATACGTGGATCTGGCTGCTTCAGACAATGTTACCCGCGTCGGCCTTATCACCTTTGCGCCACAAGCAACAGTAGACAGTCCTTTCTCTCAAGAGTATGCAGGAATAAAAAATAAAATTGCAGGCATGAAGCTGTCACTGGGAACGTGCATTGAGTGTGCGTTTAAAACGGCGGCTGAGGTCCTAAAACAAGATCCCCAAGCGAAGAGGCCACGTGCCGTCATATTCTTAACCGACGGCCGGGCAACGCGGGTGTTTAATGGCAAGCAACCACCCGGAAAAGGTCAGCAAGAAAAAACGAGAAATGCGGAACAGCAAGCGTTTAAGGAATTGCAGAAAAGCTGGCCGGATCATAAAGTCCCCTTCTACGTTATTGGCCTTGGCAAAGATGTCAATAATGACTGGTTGAAAAAGGTTGCTAACTTTACCAAAGGTAAATATTACTTTGCTCCGTCTGAAGCACAATTGACAAATATCTATCAGGAAATTGCCGACATCGTCAGACAAGGAACAATCAGCGGCTATGTCTTCTCCGATACCAACGGTAACAGGGTCTGGGATAAAGCATCATCGGAAAAACCACTTGCCAATTGGACGATCAATCTAAAAGACGCAACTGGAAATATTATTAAGACGACTGTTTCTGACCAGAATGGCTTTTACACATTCGGTGGATTGTGTGATGGTGTTTATACTGTGACTGAAGAAACCCAAGAAGGATGGACAGTTACCGTTCCTGAGAATAATCAATATCAGCTGACAATTGTCAATGAGAGCGATATAAAAGATAAAAACTTTGGCAACAAGCCGGGAGGTGTCGGTCTGCAGTTTGATATCATTTTACATGGCGTTGGCGCAGGCGGCGATACGCCAAATCCTGATGTGTCAACGCTGACAAATAAAGACCTTAAGACCCCGGTCCGAAAACTTAACGTCCAGATATTTGATACGTCGGGAGCAAAAATAGTCGATACAAATAGCGATATTACATATAGCCAGACTGTTGGTAATTTTACCGGCACAGTCGATGTCGGTAATGCCTTTACTGCCGCAGTTTCGGTCGCAGCCGAAAAACCGGATTGCAGTAAAAAAGAGAACAAGGATAAAAAAGCATGCAAAGATGAAAAGAAAATCGACTGCAAGAAAAAGGAAAATGAAAATAAGAAACAATGTAAGGATGACAAAAAGAAGCCAAAGCAGGATTTCAATCTCGCCTGCGATCCTGAGAGCATCCTCCTTACTACGCAGGCGCATCCGTTGACTGTAACGCTGACCAATAAAAACGACCAACCGCTCTCAGGCAAGAAAATTAGGTGGGAGGTTGATTCGGGCGCCAATAAAGTAAACTTTTCTAAAACAAGTACAACAACTGACAATGATGGAAAAGCAACAACACAGCTCTCAGTCAAAAACGCAGACGATAATGGATTGGTAACGACAATTATCGCCAAATACATCGATGGATCTGGCAACAATGCAACTACCAAAGCGCGGTGTGAAATTGAAGCGACAGAAGGTAGCATTGATCCGGGCTTCTATACTATAAAAGTAAAAACCGATAAATACCTTCGCGAACTTGTACCCGGCACGCATGAAATCAAGGCAGGACAAGCATATGCTGTTCCGCAATTTCAGATGGTTGCAGGCGATGTCAATGGCGATAATATCCTGAATATACTTGACTTCAGTTGGCTCGGTGATTGCTTCACAGAAGTCCTGCCTGCCCGTGCCTGTCCTGATGCGACGAAGAAATTCAAGGCTGATCTGACGGATGATGGAAAAGTGAATTCATTTGACTATAATCTCTTTATTCGTGAGTTACCCCCTGTGGGAGATTGAGCGTTTGAGGTTAGACGCTGGATGCTAGAAGCTGGATCTTGATACGTTCAGTTTCATGAACGTATCTTGAAGCTAGAAGTTGGAAGATAGATATATTTCTAACCTCTATTATCTAATTTCAAATTCCAACATCTAGCTTCTAGAGTCTAGTATCAAATACTGGATACTTGACAACGCGCAGAATCTATACTGTAATAGATATACCTATGTCAAAAAAAACAATCGGTTTAATTATCGGGCTCCTTATTACTACTGCTGTATTGCTGCTTATCGCGCTGTCGGCCAAACAGCCGAGTAAAACGCCATCAAATACTACTACAAGTCAACAACCGACACCTACACCGGTTGCGCAAACAATGCTGACCCTCTCTCCCAATCCGGTAAGCGTCGGAGCAAACGGTACGGGAACGATTGATGTAATGATTGATACCGGTGAAAATGAAGTATCAGGGGTGCAGCTTGAGCTTTCCTACAATCCCAAATTAATTACAAATTTGACAGTTGTGCCGGGTACATTCCTGCAAAATGCAGTTAATCCGGATGTAAACAAGAATAACGAACCGGGAAGGTACACGTTCTTCTACGGAACACTTTCTGCAGGCAGTAGAGGTTCCGGGAAGATCGCAACGATTCGCTTTAGTAAGGCAAGAACTGTGCCAAGCGGTATGACGCAGGCTGAGATTCAGCTGCTGCCGCAAACTATCGTGACAATGCCCGGACAGAATTACTCGGTATTGAAAGAAGCAACAGGCACAACAGTACTGTTGACTCCGCAGACGCAAACCACAGTGCCAACGCAGTAATTATTTTTTTCCCTTCTTCCACCTCGCATTTCTGAGGAATGGTGCGTAGAGGTCGTCTTGCGGGTCAATTTTTAAACCCCTAAGCTCTTCTCCTGATGGATCTTGATCTGTGAACTCGATAAGTGGAACGTTCTCGATAAGTGCTAGGGGCGTTTGTTCACTTCCTTCTCCCATCACAAGCAGCGCTGCTGAGGCGAGACAGTCAATCAGGCTCAATTTTTCAAATGCAAATGGCCTACCAAAGAGATCAGGCATACCGACATAGTCCTTAAGTGGCGCAAAGCCGCTATAGCCGATTGTAAGACCTGTAACGCCCCATCTCATAGGCGTTGTTTTACTATCGGTAAGAATAACACCTATCTTGTTAAGGTTCCACCTTCGCTTAAGGTGGAACCTTATACGGTTTGCGCTCTTTTGCGGGTCTTCTGGCCATAAAACATAGCACCCATTGCCATTTGATTCATCAATCCCAGCACTGGGAGCAAGCGTGTTATGGGTTATAGTGAAGCTGATATTATA
>CAZSQB010000085.1:0-3596 GCA_964608945.1 uncultured Gammaproteobacteria bacterium | reverse complement strand
AATCTACCCATTCGACAAGCTCAGGGTCTACGACAATGGCAGAGCTTATGGCTCGCCAAACTGCACAGCCAATTTCGCTGAAAAAAGGGGACGTTGTCAAGGGAACGATCACAAAACTTACACGGTCAGAAATTCTTTTGGACATCAATGCAAAATCTGAAGCACTCGTGCTTGAGCGAGATAAGAAGCTGCTCAACCGCATGCTCGCGACATTACACGTCGGGGATGAGGTATCGGTTACTATTTTAAATCCTGAGTCAGACACAGGAAGCCCGATGGTTTCGCTCCGAAGATATATAGAGAATATCGCCTGGGAGGAGCTTGAAGCGCTTCAGAAAAAGGGAGAACAGTTTGCAGTGACTGTTATGGAGTCAACTAAAGGTGGCTATGTCGTTACCATGGAGAGTGGATTGTCCGGTTTTCTGCCATTCTCGCATGCTTCATACTTGCAGGGTCAGCAATTGACTTCAGGGCAGAAAGTAAAAGCTTCGCTTCTTGAAATAAACAAACAAGAGAACAAAATTATCTTTTCTCAGAAGAGTACGGTAAGCGCTGAAGAGCTCGCCAGTATTAGCAAAAACTATAAAGTTGGACAAAAAATTTCAGCGACTGTTGCCAACATCGCACCATTTGGTATTTTCGTCCTCATTCAGGTCGTAGACACCACGCCGCCAAAAGCTATTGATGGATTGATACATATCTCAGAGATTTCCTGGGAGAAAGTTGATGACATTGGCTCGATGTATAAAACAGGCGAGATACTTGAGGTCGTGATTATTGGTTTTGACACGCAGACGAAGCGATTTGATCTTTCTATCAAGCGATTAACAAAAGATCCATTTGAGGAAATTGCAAAAAAGTTTCCTGTTGATACGAAGGTGACTAGTACGATAGGAAAAATTAGTGATGGGAACGTCTACGTCGCACTTGCAGAAGGAGTAGAAGGCGTTATTCGTAAAGAGAAAGTTCCGCCGAATGTGAGTTACCAAGAAGGTACTAGTATTACCGTTACGATTTCTGATATCGACAAACGTCGCCACCGGATTGATCTTGTGCCAGTGCTTCTTGAAAAGCCAATAGGGTATCGTTAATTGGCATACGGTTTCGATGCTCGTATCGTTTAGAGTTTGGCGTTAATCGTAGTCTCACGCCTAACGTTACCTCCTCACGATACTGGCTTCGTTACCCTTTAACCATAAACGAGTAAGTCTTCAGCAATTATTCAGCTTCATTTACTAGCCTCAAAGGCGTATAATAGAGCCGATTATGAAAACCAAAGTTTCATACGTCTGTCAAGAGTGCGGGTACGATAGTCCAGCGTTTTTAGGCAAGTGTCCTGAATGTGGGTCTTGGAGTAGTTTTAAACAGATCCGATTAAGCAAAGAGCCGTCAGTACTCGGATTTGGCAGCGGAACCGTTTCTCAAATCACTGTAGCGCCTAAAACACTCAAAGAAATTGACTTTTCAGAGAAAGAACGAATCTCCACAGGGTTTTCGGAAATGGATATGGTGCTCGGAGGAGGTATCGTCCCAGGTGGTGTCAGCTTGATTGCCGGAGACCCAGGGATTGGAAAATCGACACTCCTCCTGCAGCTCTGCCTACTCCTTTCTGAAAAAGGAAAAAAGGTACTCTACATTTCAGGCGAAGAGTCGCCTGAGCAGATCAAGATGCGTGCGACGAGGTTGCTTGATAAAAAGAAAGAAAACGAACACCTTTTGGTCTTATCGCTTACCGATCCGGATGCAGGTATTGCACAGATACAAGACATAAAGCCTGCGTTGGTGGTTGTCGATTCAGTACAAACACTCCAGTCAGAAAACGTCGCTGGCCTTTCGGGGTCAGTTGCTCAGATCCGATATGGCACACTGCATTTTGTAAAAGCCGCGAAAACACTCAATATTCCTGTGTTTCTTGTCGGGCACGTCACAAAAGAAGGTATGGTTGCAGGACCAATGCTTCTTTCCCATATGGTCGATACAGTTCTTTTTTTAGAAGGAGAAAAAATCTCAAAGACGCGTATTCTTCGTAGTCTCAAAAATAGATTTGGTCCAATCGATGAAGTTGGCCTTTTCTCTATGGAAGAGGAGGGAATGACTGAAATCAAAAATCCCGAACAGATCTTCCTCACCAAAGAAAGCCAAAACGCTCCAGGCAGTGTACTCGTCGCAACCATGGAAGGAACGCGCGCCTTTCTTATCGAGCTTCAAGCACTCGTCATTTACTCAAAGCTCCCCATGCCAAGACGCGTAGTCTCAGGCATAGACGTACGTCGAGTCGAGCTTCTCCTCGCAGTCCTCAGAAAGCACTGCAATTTGCCAGTCGACACAATGGATGTGTTCGTCAACATCGCAGGTGGCATGCGCCTGTCAGATCCAGCAATCGACCTTGGCGTCTGCCTCTCAGTCTACTCAAGCCTAAAGAATATCCCACTCGCCAACACCGTCGGCATCGCAGAGGTAGGCCTCCTCGGCGAATTGCGCACAGTCACGGGTCTTAACAAAAGGATTCGCGAGGCAGAAAAATTGGGCTTCAAAAAAATCCTCACAGCCGCATCTTATAAATCGCTCAGAGATGTGCTAGAATCACTGAAGTAACTTTGAGGCTAGACGCTTGACGCTGGAAGTTAGATCTTGAGGTTAGACGTTAGAAGATAGAAATGTTCAAACATCTATTTATCCAACCTCAAATTCCAGCTTCAAGCTTCCAGCGTCCAACATCAAAATACTATGGCTAAAGCAAAACTACAAGCTACAAAGCAAGAAAAAAATAAGCAAGAGAGACATGGTGGTTTGCCTGCCATCTTCACTCCCGGTATTGTGGGGCAGTTGGCAGATGAGATAGCAAAAACTATGGTTACACGTTTGCCAAACCTTATCCCGTACCCGAAAAGTAGGAGAAAGAAACCCAAGAAAAATCAGAAGCTTGAAAATGGTTTTTTTCTTGATACATCTGCCATTATTGATGGAAGAATTTTTGACGTATTCCACCTTGGATTACTCAACGGATACGTCGTCGTGATCGATAGCGTGCTTTTAGAGTTAAAGCATATCGCTGATGCACAGGATACAGTAAGAAGAGAGCGGGGAAGAAAGGGACTTGAGTATTTAGAGAAGCTCAAAAAAGTACGCTTCGTGAAAGTCCATGTTCTTGATGATGGTACGCATAGTAATGGGTTAAAAAGAATTGAAGTAGATGAATTGATTATTCAGATGGCAAAAACCAACAAGGGAAGAATCCTCACGTGCGACTACAATTTAGAGAAAAAAGCCAGCATCCAAAATGTTCCTGCGGTGAATGTCAATGCGCTCGCGAATGCGCTCAAAGTGACAGCAGTTCCAGGTGAGGCGCTCCACATTAAAATTCTGCACCAAGGAAAGGATTCCTCCCAAGGGGTTGGCTATTTGGATGATGGGACGATGATCGTGGTTGAGCTCGGAGCAGATTCTATTGATAAGACGATTGATGTGGTGATTTCGCGAGTGATTCAGACGGCAGCGGGCCGCATCCTCTTCGCCAAGAAGATTTAAGTTACCTAAGTCACTTAGGTAACTTAAGTAACTTAATAGAAGCGCAAAATTCTCTTCTTGGAGTTGAA
>CAZSQB010000084.1:0-3727 GCA_964608945.1 uncultured Gammaproteobacteria bacterium | reverse complement strand
CAGAGGCATCGGGAGTGCCGACTTGGGTGATAACGCAGTCGCCGGCTGTTGCCCCTCCAACCACTTCAGCCCGGACTTTGTTAACAACATAAGTATTTTTTGCATCTGGTTTTGGCCTCAAAATCAACGTAATCGTTTGTGGTTGAAGCGTTAACGGCGGCGTTGTTCCTTCTTCGCCTTCGCCTGTTAGCCCAGAACCATAGACAGCTTTGATGGTGTTAATGATTTTTTGCTTATCGTAAAAAGGCCCATAGATAATGCTGTCAGCGAAGGTTGGACCAAGAGTATTGCTGAAAATTCTTCCTAGAATGTAGACGCCTATTGCCTCGTCTTTCATAAGCGTTGCGATCCATGCTCTGCTTTCGTTTTCTCCGAATGTATCAATAAGGCTTTGCAGAGACGTTTTTGGGAAGCTTGTTGATGGGTAGGTTATTTTTCCTTTCAGCCCTCGTGAGTTAATCTTGTCAATAACGCCTTGTCCTACCCGTTGGATCGTTTCATCGTCGCTATTGCCATACATTGTTGTAAACGCGCCTTTTAAATAATTGAGTGTCTCTGCTGGACGGACCCCAACGCCAACTTGCCAGTTGTTAGATGGACAAGGAGTATTGGGGTCATATTCACCATCCTGGCAGTTGTCAAACGATATATCATAGTTGATGTCTTCATAAAACGACCAGAAACCGATAATTCCAGGATCAATCTCAAGTGCGTTGGCTGCCTTCAGTGTAGGAGATAGACCAAACTCTTTCCATCGCCTCAGACCTTCTTGATCTAGTGCTACAGGATTGGGCTCTTGTGGTTGAGGAAATCCATATCCATTAAACTTGTTTAGATCAAAACCAGACGGGGAAGGAGGGCTGCTCTCTGATGGAGGAGAAGAACGTTGAGACTGAATTTCCTTCAAAGACCAGGTAAGTATTGTTATCCCGTCCGGCCCCTCTGTTATTTGTGGTTGGTGGTCGGCGCTATCGAATGTGGCATTAGCTGGGACGATATCGGTAATCGCGATGTCATCAGCCGCACCCTGTGGCTTGACGGTTATTGTGTAACGAATCACCTCATCGTTGCCAACCGAGGGCTTTTCTGCCTCTTTGTCAATCGTGACTGACGCAATAGTGGATGGGGGAGGTATAACTGTAGGCGGAGTTTCTTCCGAAGGGCTAGTGAGCATTATGAACACAAAGAGCACGATTAACCCTAGTCCTATAACCACCCAGGTTACCGGATTAGCAAGTAATCCTGCTGCGGCAATACGAGCAAGGGTTTGCGCGACTAATTGTGCTGCAATACGGGCAAGCTGCTCGGCCATTTTTGACATTGCATTAGCTGCGCCGCTTACTGCTCGATTAGCAAGCCTTCTTGCTCCTCTTGCCGCGGCGCTACCGAGGTTTTTAAGAGCCCGTCCGAGAATCGGCGCCATAAATCGAGCGCCTTGGGCAATGCCCCTACCCAATGCTTTGAATGCTCCTTTGATTGCGTTCTTGATGGCGTTTTTAATCGCGTCTGTAATTCGCTTGCGAAGATTTCTGAGCCAGCGCTTGAGGCGTGTATAAGGATTCCAGGCTGAAAATCGCGATCGAAACGCGTTGTATCTGCCAAAGGTTTTTTTATAGAAGTTGGAGTTTCGAAATCTACGCTGCAGCCGACGGGCAGGGCTCATCCGATCCCACCAGTTGGCAAGCCTGTCCATGCGCTCAAGATGTCTATCTCTTTTAGTCTTGAGCCATTTGCCAAGCCGTGTTTGTTGGAAACGATCTTTCAGTCTTTCGTAGCCTCGTGGTATGAA
This sequence comes from uncultured Gammaproteobacteria bacterium, assembly GCA_964608945.1. Taxonomy (GTDB): domain Bacteria; phylum Patescibacteriota; class Microgenomatia; order Levybacterales; family UBA12049; genus CAYWEP01. Next base: position 1,938 of record CAZSQB010000084.1, on the reverse strand, counting down.
ACGGGTGGGGCTATATTTGTCATAGACTCTGTCTCGCCAGTCACGAAAGTCATCGTAGGCATTTCGCAGTGGATCAAAGCGCTTTCCAAACCTGCCAAGCGGTGAAGTCATTCGTTGCCAACGAGAAGGAAGCACTGCATCTGGCGCTGTCTGTCCGGGCAGTGGAAGGTAGACGCGTTTTATTGGCCGTACTCGTCGCCAGGCTCTCCCAAGAAGACCTCGTTTTTTAATCAGTTTTTGCGCTTCTTCGTACTGTTTTTTGGCTAATGCTTGCTGCGACTGATAACGCTCATACGCAGCTTTTATATTTGGATCGCGGCGCGCGTAGCGCCGAGCCTGATCTGGGTTTCTGCGCATCCAATTGTCCAGAGCAGCTCGTTCTGTTCTTATCTCTGTCATTTGCCTTGCGTCTTTGCGAATATCGTGCACAGTCATTGTTCGAACAGTCAACCCTTTTGCGCGACTTCTTTGGGCAAGATCTTCTAAATTCTTTGCCCTGCGAGCAACCTCCCCATCGATGGTGCTACTTGTTGCTGTCTGAAATTGTTGAAATCTGGGGTCATTTTTTGGGCTGCGGATTTTTCTCAAACGCTCTTGTTCTTGCGCCTTTCTGAGGGCCTCTTTTTCTTGGGCTTGGTATCCTTCAATCAATGGTTTTAGCTCAGGGTCGCGCATCGCCTCGCGGATAGCCCGCCTGTTATTCTTATTCTGAAGCAGGTATTGTCCGATAGCTTGTTGCTGCGCGACCTTTGTTAGCTGAGGGGTACTGATTTCTTTTTCGTACCAACTCTTGCCGGCGAGGCGAGTAATGCCTTGTTGCCGATCTGCTACTTGCATGGCAATAATTTGTCTATTTGTTGCTGTTTCTACTCTCCTTGCGATTGATTGCTTAAGTTCGGCTGGATTTGTCGGTCGAAGCGCTTGCTCTTGCTCGGAAAGTCGCATTATTGCTTCTTGTTCTTCGGAGTTAAGAGACCGCCATTGTTGGTAACGGCGAACTTCTTGCTCTCCATGCATAGCTGTAACTATATCCTCGCCACGCTTGGCAAGCTCTGGAATTTTTTCTGCAGCCTTTAAGTTAAGGATAAGCTTGCCGTCTTTGTCCCACTCGAAAACCTCGCCTTTAAATTGCGCATCCGGATTGTTCCGATTTGCCCTATTCCAGTCCGCAACCGTATTCTCAACAGCATTTCTGTATGATTGACCAATATCTGCTCTGGCAGGACGCGGTACCTCTTTTTCTGCATGACTGTGGTTGCCTTCTTTGTGCCCTGCCGGTTCGTTTGGTAATTCTGCCGGCTCATCTTGTTTTATTTCCTGTTGTGCGATGAGGAACTCGGATGCGTTTTCGGGCAGGACAATGCCCTGTCTTTGCGCGTATGCTTCAAGCGCTGCCCGGGTTTGAAATTTTCCCTGCAGATTGATAAGGTCACCGTGCTCGCGAAAGAATGCGCGCGCTTTTTCGGAAATATCAGCCATGGCTTATTTATCGTAGCACAAATAGGCACAGGTGTGGGTTTGGGTGTGGCTGCTAGTGCGAAAACAGAGCACGCGTTAGCGCTTATGGCTTCTAGAAGAACGCGAGCGTTCAATCAGCGTTGGAAGAGCTATGAGAACGAGAGATAAAGCGAGAATAGCAAGAATCAGAAAGATGAGCAATGCATCGGTCATATGTGTTATCTCCTTAATAGCAGGCTAATGGTCCAAAATACACATGCTGCTAGTATTCCCAATACTACCAACACTGGATTGAACTTGTCAAGCAAAGCTGGCAGTACGACTGAAGCAAGCGCAACTAACCCGATGTCTGAGGCAATATCTGACAATTTCTCAAGTTGCTTATTATTCAGTCGAGGAAATTTCATGGCGTTTGTGGTGGTGTGGTAGGAGGTGGGTTTGGCGCTGCCGGAGGGGACACAGGCGTTTGTACTTGGGGTG
>CAZSQB010000083.1:0-3735 GCA_964608945.1 uncultured Gammaproteobacteria bacterium | reverse complement strand
ATTTCTCAGTCTCTTTGTGCTCAGTTACTTTTCGACAATGCTTGCAATATTTCTTCAAATTTAGCTTCTCAGGCGTCTCCATTTTATTCTTCTGCGTGACATAATTGCGATTTTTACAAATGCTACAAACAAGACCAATTGTTATTCTATGTTCTCCCTTTTTTGCCATAAGAAAGTGATTATAGCAAATTTAGGGTAATTGGCACAAGGCCATGTGCGTAGTCTTTTGCTATAATCCAAGCGTGATTGAATCTGAAGGCAGGCATGGTAGTCGAGGTCCAGATTACCGTTTAACAGATCATGGTCGAGAAGTACTAGTTTTGGAGCTTAGGCGGCAACAACGTCTTGTTAATGTTGCCAGAGAAAAGGGATTAATCTTAGATGAGGAAACCCTTCGCGTTTATGGTGAAACCTATGGCGCACTACTCGACAATCTGAGCGTTACACCTATACAGTATACAATGTTAGTGGCTTTAGGTAATGACAGGTTTCATGGGTATGGAGTTGCACAAAGCGCAAGAAAAATACATAGAGGCAAAGCCTTACCACCGAGTACGCTTTATGGAACATTGGGAAGATTGAGAGATGGTGGCTTTATTACGGCAACTCCAACAGAGAAACAAGCTCCTCAGATAACATATATCTATGAGCTTACAGACATGGGGAGATTTGTAGCTCATCGGGAAACTCTTTTTCAGGAAAGTCTCCTTGATTATGCGAGATCACGTGGACTTCTCCCGCAATTGTAAAAAGTGAGCCGACAGTGGGAATCGAACCCACACTCAATTCATTACCAATGAATCGTTTTACCACTAAACTATGTCGGCGCTATATTGCAGAAGAAAATTAGCTAACTGTTTTCTAAGCTGCATTTTCCCTTTTGTCGCCTTGAAAAACAACTCTCTTGCTTTTGCGTCTTGCTGCGCGATATACGCTTCATACATTATGAGTATAAGTGGTCTCCTATATTTTGTTGAGTCAACCATTCCGCCCTCGTGTTCCTTTAGTCGTCTTTTTAAGTTAGTTGTATATCCAATATAAAACTTCTGATCTTTTTTACTGAACAAAATGTAAACGTAAAACATAAATGCCGTATCATTCATTTACTTCATCTCGTAAACTTCGATGAAGAGCACTTCGATACGGCTAACATTCGCAAGGATTATTGTGCTTGCACTAATGTAGCGCTCTTCGGCGAACTGGCTTAGCCAGGAGCAGAAGCAAGCGAATGTTAGTGCTGAGGGAGGGAATTGCACCCCCGGAGCCCTTTCGGACGTATGGTCTACAGCCATATGCAATTGCTACTCTGCCACCTCAGCGCGCTTTATTATACCCTTTCTGAGCCGACAGAGGGATTTGAACCCCCGACCGTCACTTTACAAAAGTGCTGCTCTACCACTGAGCTATGTCGGCATGTACGAGTATGCCTCATTTTACCAAACGTGGATAGAGCGGGCAAGCCCGGAGAGGATAAGGAAGGAGCCACATACAAAAAACCACCCATACGGGTGGTTTTTTATGTAATTTTATGCATTTGAAGATAAATTCGCCCTTAGATACCGGGTCGAAATCTGCGCATTTTCTCGAAAGTAAATAGGAAGGCTATCCATCTGCCCTCGGGTAGACAGAATCCCACCTTGTTCCCTTCGACTACGCTCAGGGTACCTCAAGAAATATGTATTTGTAGAGAAAATTTTATTGCAGCCGACTCGAATATCAAAGAGCCAGAACAGTATATTTTGATTATCCCTTCCTGTCAAGTCTAATATATTTATTTTGATATAGATAGCATTGGATATAGTTTTTTGTCGTGAAAAGATCGTTAATTATCCTTCGATAAACTCAGGATTATTAAAAGCCGAGCAGCGAAAGGGAGAAGCTGAGGATACTGCCTATCAACCCTGACAAAGAAAAAGGGCCAAGAGGTACCATGAATAAGAAAATGATGATCAGGATCCCGACTGGGCCTATTGAGAGATAGGAATGAGCTTCTCTTTCAGGAAGCAACAAGGCAAAAATCTTTGATCCGTCAAGGGGAGGAATAGGTAACAGATTAAATACCGCAAGCAGCAAATTCAATATCACGATTTTAGTCAAAATCAAACCAAAAAGTGAAGTACCAACCAGGACAAAAGGTACACCTGAATAGAGAATGTGGATTAACAGAGCTCCGGTGATAGCAAGAACGATATTCATTAGTGGTCCGGCGAGCGAGACAAGTGCCATATCTTTCTTGCCGTCTTTCAGATTAAATGGATCAACGGGAACAGGTTTGGCCCCACCGAGAATAAAGGTGGATCCTGAGAATATAAGAAGAAGTGGCATGAGGATAGTAAAGAACGGATCGATATGCGGTCGTGGGTCAAGTGTCAGCCTTCCCATAAGACGCGCCGTTGGATCCCCAAGTCGATCAGCCACGTATCCATGTGCAATTTCGTGTAAGATTGCTGAGAAAATGAGTATGATAATTGCAAGTGCGTTTTCCAGAGAAAAAAGTGATTCCATATTGTTTTAAGAGTTCCACTTATGATATCATATACCCCTGTGGGAAAGAAATGCGAAAACTGTGGCAAAGGCGTCATGTACGGCCACAATGTATCACACTCCAAGCGAAGAACAAAAAGAACGTTTGATCCTAATCTGCATGCAGTGCGGGTGAAGGTTGGTAGTGTCTACAAGCGCATGAGGCTTTGTACAAAATGTCTTCGTATGTACAAGCGTCTAGCAGAGCTTACCGCGCATCGTCCAAAGGACGATCAGCCCTTCGGTCTGAGACCTCAGGATCGAAGACCTTTGGCTGAAAAAACCGTTCAAGCAGATGTCTAGCCTCAGGGTATCCATTTACAAATTCTTTTTCTGTCATTGGCTTTCCTCCTTCAAGCTGCACTCGTTTCCCCGGCAATAATTTCATAATTCTTGATTCATTATTCATAATTCTTGCCCGGGTCCAGGCTGTTGGCCATGGATAATATGCCCGTATCATTCGGTCTAGTCTTTCTGGAGATGGTGGATTATCAATGGGAAAATACCCATCTTGCTTTGTAATATGTTTACAGTATGTTGCTTTTTCGTGATCTTGTTCTTTCGGCGTCATTTCTCCTTTCACAAAGTGAGTAATTATGTTTGGTAATAGTGATGCTGCTTCTTCAAGCATTTTAACGTGGAGGCTTTCAAGTGTATCAATATTTGAAAGCGGCATTTCTTTTTGTGCGACAATCGGTCCATGATCGAGCTTCTCATCCATTTTAATAATAGTAATTCCACTCATCTTATCTCCGTTCAGAATCGCCGTTTGAATGGGGGATGGGCCACGATATTTTGGTAAAAGGGAAGGGTGAATGTTTAACGCACCGTATTTCGGCAGGTTTAATACATTTTTTGGTACCAGATGTCCATATGCAGCAATGACAAAGAGATCAGGACAGATATTGTCCAATTGTTCAATTGCTAAATTGTTGAATTGTTTAGAAGTGAAGACGGGTACATGTGTTAATGTATTAATACAATATTGTTTGATAGGTGAAGGTGCGAGAGTCCTTTTTCTTCCCGTAACTGAGTCTGGAGCTGTTACTACTCCAACAATTGAATGATGCCTTCTCAAAGCTTCAATGACAGGGATGACAAAATGGGGAGTACCGAAGAAGACTATTTTCATAAATATCCAATAAATACCAATGTCAAATATCCAATGTCCAATGACGAAGGATAGTCATTTGATATTTGAAATTTGATATT
>CAZSQB010000082.1:0-3790 GCA_964608945.1 uncultured Gammaproteobacteria bacterium | reverse complement strand
ATGACTTTACGCTTGATGAATTCAATGTCAAAACCCCGCAGATTCAAAGTGGACAGACAGCAGATGTAGAATTTGTCGCCGATAAAGCAGGCACGTATGAATTCTACTGCTCAGTTGGCAACCACCGCACGCAGGGGATGAAGGGAAGCCTGATTGTAGAGTAGAAGTAGGGGAGTATGCTACAATATGCGATCAACATGCAGCGTATTGTCCATGCCCTTATTTTTCTCGTCATTGTCACTGGAGTAATCCAGCTAGCACTGACGATCCCAAAGCCACCTTTATCAAAAGAGGTTCCAACACCGACAAGTGTTACTAAAGCAAAGGTTTTTCTAAAACGACCGCCACAGTCATATGTTCTGCCGCAATCACAATTCGTCGCGCAGTCGTTTAACAACTGCGGTCCTGCGACTTTGTCTATGACGCTTTCGATGTTCGGAAAATATGTTTCGCAGGAAGAGCTGGCACAAGAAATGCGCCCTTTTAACAATCCTTTTGGCGGCGTAGATGATAAATCTATCTTTGCGCGCGAGTTTGCGACGTATGCCAGGAAATACGGATTCGAGAGTCTCCATAGACCAAATGGCACCATAGATTTACTAAAAACATTTGTCGCCAATGATATTCCCGTCGTTGTCCGCACGTTGCTGAACCCATACGAGGACATCGGCCATTTCCGTATCGTCAGGGGTTACGATTCTGCAAAGCCGGGTACTGTCCAGAACCCGGCAAAGCAGAATATTATCGTTGATGACTCATACAATGGTCCCGGAATAGAGATTGCATATAGTGATTTTCTTTCGATGTGGCAGCCGTTTCAATACGGCTACATCTTGGTTTTTCCTAAAGAAAAACAAGATGTAGTAAACTCCATTTTGGATAAAGAAGAAGATGAAACTGTTGCGTGGCAGAGTGCGCTTGAAAGAGCGGAGAAAGAGTTGAAGCAGAATCCAAACAATACATATGCACAATTTAATATCGCGATAGCGCAGTATCATCTTGGCAGTTATGAGAATGCGGTTGTTTCATTTGAGAAGGCAGAGCCAAACCTTCCTCCACGGATGCTGTGGTATCAATATGAGCCGGTTTTGGCGTACCAAAAAATGAAAAACTACGATCGAGTTTTCCAGCTTACGGACGCTATTTTGCAAAATGGTAATCTGGCATTTTCAGAGCTATATCAGGTTCGAGGTGAAGTATACAAAGTGCTAGGCAATACAGAGGCAGCAAAACAAGAATTCGAAAACGCTGTCTATTACAACCACAACTTTCTCACTGCAAAAAAAGCGCTTGAGAATATGAACTAGCTGCTGATTTTTTCATTGACACAACCTTTTTCGCTTGTTACCATGTCGATATGCCAGAGATACCAGCATATGTTCCACTAACCGATCGAGCTGAAACTTTGGTGCACTTAGGGACAACGTTAGCTGAAGGTAGAGAGATAACTATCGTTGATATGCATCAGAATTTGGCAAACATCACTGCAACCCGAGTTGCAGAAGGGTGGCCAGATGCGCTCATGCGTACTGCGGATTATACCGTTGGAACTGAATTCTTTCAAAATACCCCGGAGTCCTCACAATTATGGATAGACTATAACAACAAAGGAGAAAAGACTGCTTGGGAGTTTCGTCCTACTGGCGAATCAATGCTTATCTATTGGATTGGTGGTCCTGAGGGATATTCTTCCGATATTGAATGGACTCCAGATGAATTAAAGGGAAAGCTTCAAATCGTACATGACGTGTTTGTTGCGAGTGCGCCAGTGATAGCACTAGAACCATAAGCAGCGCAAGCATCCCAAGCTCCAAACGCGCTCTCAGCCTAATTCTCTTGTGGTAGAATTGAAGAGATGAAGCGGTCATTCTTGTTACTTATCGCTTTTTTTATATTTCTTTTCACCCCAAAATCCGCATTTGCTGACGAAGGTTGGGTAATTAAGGATTTCCATTCAGACATCGCCGTTGAACAGACAGGCGCTGTGTATGTGCAAGAACATATTACGGTTGATTTTTATTCTCTCCAAAAACACGGGATTTTTCGCGAGATTCCGTATGTATACGAGTCAAATGGTGAAGAAATGTATACTGAGATTTTAGCAGCTGGTGTTTCGCAGGATGATAGACCGGCAAAATATCAGTTTTATCGCGAGGGAAGCTTTGTCGTTTTTAAAATCGGTGATACGGACAAAACAATCTCGGGCAAACATACTTATATCGTCCAATACAGAGTAAGGGGAGTGCTTCGCGGGTTTGATGTAAACGACGAGTTTTTCTGGAATGTGACGGGAAATAATTGGCCGGTGACTATTGATAAAGCCTCTGCGACAGTTATTATGCCGGCAAATAGCATACAAAACACTGCTTGTTACCAAGGGACTGAGGGATCGCGGTTACCATGCGGGTCTAAAAATTATGATGCTTTACAAGCGGATTTTGCTGCGAATAGATTGCTCAGTCCTGGGGAAGGACTCACGATCGTTGTTGCGTATGACAAAGGAATGGTACCGACTATTGCTGTCTCTCGACCAAAGACGTTTTTTGAAAAACTCATTGATCCGGCATCAGTGACTACGCTTATCTTCTCCCTACTTTTTGGTTTGGGGACTGTTGTTTTTATCTGGTTCAAATACGGACGGGATTACTGGTTCAAAGGCAAATTTTTTCCAGATACATCGGCAGAAGAAGAGGTTCTGCCCATTGGCGGACATGAGACAATCGTCGTTGAATTTGAGCCGCCGGACAAATTACGCCCAGCAGAACTTGGCGTTTTGGTAGACGAACGAGCGCACACCCACGATGTGACAGCGACAATTATTGACCTTGCAACCCGAGGATATCTGACGATCACAGAAATTCCCAAAAAATGGCTTTTTGGCAAAGTTGATTACGAACTGACGGAGAAAAAGAAAGAGGTACTAGGATTACTTGCATATGAAAAGCTTCTACTCATAGGGCTTTTTAAAAATCGTGAGAAAGTCAAAGTGTCAGATCTGAAATTGACATTCTATGATGAGCTCACTCAAGTGAAAAAGGAGCTGTATGATAATGTCGTCGCGAAAAAACTTTTCCCAACAGACCCTGAAAAAGTTCGGACAAAATATCTTATTAACGCTGTTATTGTTGCGATCATTGGCTTTGTTTTACTTATGACCGGCGGACCAAGTGAGCAGGTATTCTTATTTGACTTTGGCGTTGGCATTCTTGTCAGCGGGTTACTCCTCATGCTTTTATCGCAATTTATGCCGAGACGAACTGGATATGGAAGAGAATTATATCGAAGGACAAAGGGGTATCGGTTGTTCTTAAGTGGAGCGGAGAAATACAGACAGCAGTTTTTTGAAAAGAAAAATCTTTTCAACGAAGTACTGCCATATGTTATTGTTTTTGGCTTAACGGGTAAGTTCGCGCAGGCGATGAAGGAGATAGGATATAAGCCAGCACAGCCGACGTGGTACTATGGCACGTCGCATTTCAATACTGCTTCTTTTGGCAATAGTATGTCTGCGTTTTCATCATCCGTCGGCTCGGCAATCGCGGCAACACCGAGCAAAGGCGGAGGGTTCTCAAGCGGAGGCTCATCAGGCGGTGGCTTCGGTGGAGGAGGAGGGGGAAGTTGGTAAATTCAAAATTAATCTGTTGTAAGTTTCGAATTAAAGTTTTACAATATGGGTGTTTAATGATGCTATGAATCAAGACAGAATTCTTCGCGAGAAGTTGATAAAAAATCTTCACAGTGAGTCGCATATGCCTTTTAGCGAGGCTGTTGCAAATTTTCCAGTAAAGCA
>CAZSQB010000081.1:0-3863 GCA_964608945.1 uncultured Gammaproteobacteria bacterium | reverse complement strand
GCTCGACAAACTTGAACTTCAGATCATTAATCACTTCTGCTGGAACATCTTCCAAGTCTTTCTCGTTGTCTTTTGGAAGAATAATGATCTTCAATCCTGCACGGTGTGCTGCAATGACTTTTTCTTTTACGCCACCAATTTCGAGTACTCGACCTCGAAGCGTAACCTCACCAGTCATGCCCACTTTTCTATTCACAGGATTTTTGGTCAGAGCTGAGATAATAGCTGATGTAATCGCTGCTCCTGCTGAAGGGCCATCTTTTGGCACCGCTCCCTCTGGTACATGCACATGTACATCTAATTTCTGATAGAATTTCTCAGGCAAACCAAATTTATCAGCTCGTGCACGAATGTAAGACATGGCAGCTTGACATGATTCCTTCATCACGTCCCCTAGCTGTCCCGTGAGCATGAGGTTACCTCGGCCCGGCATGAGAGCGACTTCAATAAAAAGAATATCTCCTCCGGCTTCAGTCCAGGCAAGTCCTGTTGTCATACCTGCTTCATCCTTTTTCTCAAGCATAGACCCTTTGTATTTTATAGGGCCTAAGAATTTCGTTACATTCCTTACATCAACAATTATTTTTTCCTTATTGCCTTCAGCTACTTTCTTGGCAACTTTACGCATAATCATCGCTATTCTTCGCTCAAGACTTCGTACCCCAGCCTCACGCGTATAATGCGTGATAACAAACTGCAACGCTTCATCAGTAATCTCAACTTTTTTCTCATCAAGCCCATGACTCTCCAGTTGTTTCTTCACGAGGAAGCTTAGTGCAATATGAAATTTTTCATCTTGGGTATAGCCTGCAAAATGGATGGTTTCCAACCGATCCTTTAAAGCAGGCGGAATAGTATCAAGGACATTGGCAGTCGTGACGAACATAACGTCTGAGAGATCAAAGGCCACTTCTAAATAATGATCTGAGAATTCTGAATTTTGTTCAGGATCCAATGCTTCAAGGAGCGCGCTTGATGGATCACCACGGAAATCTGCACCAACTTTGTCAATCTCATCAAGCATGAATATCGGGTTCTTTGTCCCCGCATCTTTCACGCCCTGAATAATCCTTCCCGGCAATGCACCAACGTAGGTTCTTCGGTGTCCTCGTATTTCTGCTTCATCCCGAATACCACCCAAAGATACCCTGATGAATTTTCGACCCAGCGCACGCGCAATTGATTTTCCTAAAGATGTCTTTCCGACGCCTGGCGGTCCGACAAAGCAAAGAATCGGTCCTTTCATTTTGCCCGCAAGTTTGTGCACGGCCAGGTATTCAACAATGCGCTCTTTTACTTTGGGGAGTCCATAGTGATCTTCATCGAGGATGCCTTCTGCGGTCTTGATATCGACAGTACTCTTACTCATAATACTCCAGGGGAGGCCAATGAGCCAATCAACGTAATTTCTAATATAGCCTGCCTCTGGGTTAAATTGGTTCATGTTGCCAAGCTTTTTTACTTCTTTCTTTGCCTTCTCTTCAACTTCCTCTGGCATTTTTGCTTCCTTTATTTTCAACATCAATTCTTTGACTTCAGAGCCTTCTTCTTCTCCCAGTTCTTTTTCAATTGTTCGCAGTCTCTCCCGAAGCATTGCTTCGCGCGCGCCTTTTTCAAATCTCTCTTGTGTTTTGCTCGCAATTCTCCGCTCAAGCTCGAGTACCTTTATTTCCTTACCCAAAAGTTCAACCAATTTTTGAAGTCGCGACTTAACATCTGTCATTTCAAGTAACTCTTGTCTATCAGTTGGTTTCAAATCAAGCGCTGACGCAATAAGGTCAGACAACTCACTTGGTGAATTCTCAGACATAATATTCATGAAGACGAGGAAATCTGCGGTCTTGCCAAAATTCATCGCTCGTCTAAATTCATTCGTCAAATGATTGCAGAGAGCTTGAATTTCTGGAGTATTTTCAACAACGTCTGGCAGCTCAATGACCCTCGCCATGAAGAAGCTATCATGTTTTTCGAAAGAAAGTATCTCAATCCGCGATATACCTCTCACCTGTGCATTGATCTCGCCATCAGCTCTGATCATTCGCTCAATTCTTGAAAGCGTCCCTATATTATAAAGGTCTTCAATACTCGGATCATTAAGCCTGGCATTCTTCTGCAACACAAAACAAACTTCTCGCTTGTTCTGAAATGAAGACTCAAGTGCTGCAAGACTCTTTGGCCTGCCAAAAGTGAGGACAGAATCCGTGTTTGGAAAAATGATACCGTCTCTAATTGGAATAACAGGGACGATTTTTTCTACTGGGGATATATGTCTATCCATAATTGTATTAGCACTCTATCATACCATCTGCTAGTTGTCAAGCCTTTAAATCTGTTATGCGGAGTGTGAGTATCCCATTTAAGCATTGATAAGCTCCGAAGTCAACCTCAAGGTTGACAAATATATCTGAGCCTTTAAAATGGACATATGAAGAACAATACTGACAACAAAACCCAGTCAAAGCAATTCCAATTCGGACCAGACGTCCTTCTTCGCCGGCTTCACTCGGCAGAGGGACGCCTCGCAGATATGATTACGACATCAGCTGGAAGCATGTATTTTGTATACCTTCACATCTTTTTATTCACAGCTTTTTTTATTTTTCGACCCTTTGAGGTCGATATTTTTAATATCTTCCTTTCCCTCGAAGCAATCTTTCTCGCAACATTTATTATGATCTCACAGAATAGACAAGCATTGGTTGATACGTACAGAGAATACGAAGAAGAACAAGAACAACAGGAAGAGGAGAAAGAACAGGAAGAACTAGAGGAAGAAGTTGAGGATATTCAGAAAGACTTAGATGATATTAAGAAAGCACTTTCCTTTATCCAGCAAAAAGTAACGGTCGTTGAGAAATCTCACGGCGCGTCAATGCTACCAGCTTCTCGAAAATAACTTTTTAGTGGATTGCCGACTACTTTCTAACAAACAATATAGCATCCAAAGATCCTTCGCCCTGCCTGCCGGCAGGCAGGTTCGCTCAGGATGACAAAATCGTGTCAGAAGCGTGAACAGTTACCTTTTGATTCACATCTTGACTTTCTTACAATTGTGATATAATGCTTTCGATTTATGGTACAAACCATCCTCGTTGTTGAAGACGACAAAGGGCTTCAGAAATACTTAAAAGAGCTTCTCCTTGATAACGGCTATGCCATTAAAGTAGCTGGGGACGGCATTCATGCGCTTGATACTATCAAAAAATCAGAACCTAATCTCATGGTGCTTGATTTGGGCCTTCCAAATATGTCTGGTGAGGCAGTCTGTCTTGAGGTAAGAAAAAAGTATCCTGAACTGCCTGTTGTTATTCTCACTGCCAAAGATGGTATTTCAAATATTGTGCAGGGATTAAATCTTGACGCAGATGACTATATCACAAAACCCTTTGTCGCAGATGAATTCTTAGCAAGAGTGAAAGCAAGATTGAGAAGAATTGAGAACACCGAACATGTTTTAAAATGCGCGGATTTGGAGCTTGATGGTAAAACACTTGAGGTAAAAAGAGCAGGAAAACAAATTCAACTCACCCCCCAGGAATTTAAGCTCCTCCAATATCTCATGAGTAATAAAGGCAGAATTTTAACTCGAGAGATGATACTCAATCGCATCTGGCTTTACTCTTCAGAAGTAGAAACGCGCGTCGTTGACGTCTACATGGGCTATTTGCGAAAGAAAATTGATAATGAAAGCAGTAAAAGATTGCTCCATTCAGTTCGCGGTTTTGGATACGTCATCAAAGAATAGATCGATGTCTGGCTTTGCCACCTTTACTGGCGATTTGTCGTTGTTTATTCAGTTAACAATATCAGGCTTAATTAGGATTTAATGTTGTTTTTTTCGGCCTCTTTACTTTTCTTCTGGG
>CAZSQB010000080.1:0-3931 GCA_964608945.1 uncultured Gammaproteobacteria bacterium | reverse complement strand
ACAAGATGAAAAAAGTTACAGTTTCTGCGCCCGGGAAATTGATGCTTTTGGGGGAGCATGCGGTTGTGTATGGGCACCCATGCATTGTTACTGCTGTTGGCCAGCGCATGTCTCTAAGGGCAACTATTGACGAGGAGCCTAATTTCACTTTTGAATCAAAAGATGTTGGCGTGCATGGGCACAAAAAGCCAATGAAAAATCTCGGAAAAGGATCTATAGAAAAAGGCGTTCGCTTCGTCGAAATGGCAGTGAAGAATTTCTTTGATTTTATTAAGGTCCGTCCTTCCAATAAGGACGGACCTTCGCAGAAAGGGATAAAGATTTCCACGAAATCAGAATTTTCCTCAAAATTCGGATTCGGTTCATCGTCAGCTTCAACTGTTTGTACGATAAAAGCGCTGTGTGAGCTGTTTGATGTAAAACTTGAAAACAAAGATATGTTTAAGATTGCTTACAAAACTGTGCTTGATGTGCAGGGAAAAGGGTCAGGATTTGATATCGCAGCGGCAATTTACGGCGGAACATTATATTTTGTTACCGGGGGGAAAGTTATACAACAACTCTCCCCCCCTCGTCATTCTGGTAAGCGAGGAACGAGCGCATCCAGAATCTCTGAGAACGTAAGTGATTCTGGACAAGCCAGAATGACGGAGCTGCCACTCGTTGTTGGATACAGCGGGATAAAGGCAGATACGGTGACGCTTATCAACCAAGTCGCTGATAAAGCGAGCAGGTATCCGCAGATTGTAGAGAATATATATAAGCAAATCGCAGATATTGTCGAATTGGCGAGAAAATCGCTTATTAAAGAGGATTGGGTCGCGTTTGGGGAGTTTATGAATTTTAATCAAGGCTACCTCGAATCACTCGGCGTCAGCAGTGCCAAATTGTCTGCGATGATTTATGCTGCTCGGGATGCAGGTGCATATGGCGCAAAATTATCAGGAGCTGGAGGCGGAGATTGCATGATCGCGCTAACAGAGAAAAGCAAAAAGCAATCCATTCGACAAGCTCAGGACGGGCAAGTAAAAAGAGCGATTGAGAAAGTGGGGGGAGAAGTAATTGAGGTAGAAACAAATGTGGAAGGAGTGAGAGTAGAAAAATAATTTTCAATTTGATCCGCCAATGGCGGATTTATTGAATGTTTAAAAATTTAAAATTTGAAACATTTAGATTTCATTTTAAATTGAGAACTGAAAATTAAAAATTCTTATGAAAGCTACTGCTGTCGCGCCATCAAATATTGCGTTTATCAAATACTGGGGCAGGAAGGATGAAGAATTACGATTACCTGAAAATGGAAGTATTTCGATGAATCTGAGCAATCTTTTGACGACCACGACTGTCGAGTTTGATGCGAGTTTAGAACATGATAGAGTAACGATTTACTCTTCGAATGACCAAAAGGCTGTCATCCTGAACGAAGTGAAGGATCTCAATAGAAAAGATTCTTCGGTTTCACCTCAGAATGACAGAGTTATTAAGCACCTTGACCGCATAAGAAGTTTAGCCAAGATCAAAGACAAAGCAAAAGTCGTTTCACAAAACAATTTTCCCCGCGGTACAGGGCTTTCCTCATCAGCTTCAGGATTTGCTGCGCTCACAGTAGCGGCTGTAACAGCATCAGGTTTGGAATTGTCGGAAAAAGACCTTTCTATCCTTGCACGTCTTGGATCGGGGAGTGCTTGTCGTTCAATTCCTGACGGATTTGTTGAGTGGCTGGATAGTGACACATCCGAAACATCCTATGCCTACTCGATCTTTTCGCCGGATTACTGGGATATCGTCGATGTCGTAGTTATTTTAACCGAAGTGCAGAAAGACGTCTCAACAACCGAGGGACAAAAACTGGCAACCTCAAGCCCGTTTCACAATGTTCGACAGGATAAGATCAAAGATAAAATAGCAAAATGCAAAGCCTATATCAAAGCTAAAAACTTTAATAAATTTGGAGAACTTCTTGAAGCTGAAGCATTGGAGCTCCACGCAATTATGCTGACATCTCACCCCTCACTTATCTACTGGTATCCGGCGACAATCACAGTGATGAAAGCGGTGAAGAAATGGCGCAAAGAAGGTTTGGAGGTTTACTTTACGATAAACACAGGCCAAAATATTCATCTTATTTGTCAACAAAAAGACGCAGAGGAGGTTGTGCATTTGGTTGGACAAATACAGGATGTAAAAAATGTGATTATGAACACCCCTGCAAAAGGTGCTAGAATAGTTTCAGATCACCTTTTCTAATTGACTATGACGGAAATAGATAAGTTTTTTGACAGAATGCTCAAAGCACTGGACAAGTATTTGCCCGGAGTTGATCCGAATGTGAAACGGTCGCTTATTGCCGTCGCAATGCTTGGGATATTTTTACTCCTTCTCATAAGCCTGCCGTTTGCACTCAGCCTTATTATCCTCGCCTTCATTGCTTACTTCATCTGGAAGCGCTTCACTCAATAATGCCACAACATTACTTCGCAGATTTGATACAATAGGAAGCCATGCAAACTACGAAGCGGCAAATGTTACTGCTTGTTGATGAGCAGGATAATTTTACCGGTGAATATGCAGACAAAGGTGAATGTCATTTTGGCGAAGGGTTGCATCATCGAGCATTCGTTGTTTTGTTAGAGAATTCAAAAGGCGAGGTATTATTACAGCTTCGCAAACACGTCCGTTGGGATAATTATTGGGATCTTGCAGCCATAAGCCACGTTTTACATTTAGAATCTCATGATGAGACATATGAAGAAGCTGCTCATAGAGCGCTTAGAGATGAAATGGCAATTACCGATATAGAACTTGAAAAAATCGGCGGATTTAACTACTTTGCCAAATACCACGGGCACTGTGAAAACGAATACTGCGCTATACTGGTTGGAAAGTATGACGGCGAGTACGTACCAAATCGTAGTCTAGTCTACGAGACGAAATGGATGAGGAAAGAAGAGTTTTTTTCAGAGGTTGAGAAACACAAGGATGAGTATACGCCGTGGGCAGTTTTAGCAGTTGAGATACTGAAAAAAAGTTTAGCGTTGATAGGTTAAGAAGCCAGTATTGTTTAGAGTAAATGGTTATTTGTAGACCTTAAACATAACCCAAACACCATACTGGCATCCTAACCCTCTAACTAATTTCCATGAAGCTACCAGTTCACGTTGCTTTTATTTTAGATGGAAACAGGCGTTGGGCTCGCGCTCACAAGCTGCCATATGTTGTCGGGCACACAAAAGGCTATCGACGCATAGAGCCAGTTATTCTGCACGCGAAGAAGCTTGGGATTAAGTATCTGACTTTTTGGGCGTTTTCGACAGAAAACTGGCGTAGAGACAAAAAAGAAGTTGATGATTTCATGAATATCTTCCGCAAGCTCTTCAAAAGTTCGATGATTGAAAGGCTCAAAAAAGAAGGGGCGAGAATCCGCATTATTGGAAATCTGGATGATTTTCCAAAGGACATTGTAGGGAAGATGAGGACTATTATCGAAGAATCAAAAGAAAACAGTGCGATCAACGTTAATATTGCAATGAGTTATGGAGGGAGATCTGAGATTTTGCGAGCTGTAAACAAGATGCTTAGAGACGGTATAAAAAAAGTCGATGAAGCAACGTTCAATGCATATTTATATACCGTCGGTCAACCTGATCCGGATTTAATTATCCGAACAGGCGGCATGCAACGGTTAAGTGGTTTTTTGGCATGGCAATCGATTTATTCTGAATTCTATTTCATTGATAAATTCTGGCCAGATTTTAGCGTGAAAGAATTTGATAAGGCACTTTCGGAATTCGCAGACCGCGAGCGGCGGTTTGGGAAGTGATACCTGAGGTGTCAAGATAAATCCACCCCAAGGGTGACCAAGCAACAAATAGTTAGAACAAATAGTTAGGTGGTAGGAAGAAGAGAGGAAACAAAATTGCATATTGATTTT
>CAZSQB010000079.1:0-3983 GCA_964608945.1 uncultured Gammaproteobacteria bacterium | reverse complement strand
CGTGCCGTCGATGACTTCGTCGCTCTTATTCAGGATTTCTCTCCAGTTGCCGATCTTCTTGAAGAGCAAGATATACATTGATGCTTCTTTGATGTTAAATAGCCAGGTGAGGAAGAGGTAGAGTGTTAATCCGGCGAGTGTTGAAATACCTGTGAGGATAATCAGATTGACTGTTCTTGTCGTGTCGAAAACGAGCTGATCCAACAGTTTTATAGGGATATAGAGGGCAAAGCCGGTAAAAAGAGTAGTGAAAAAGAATTTAATTGCGGATATGATGAGCTCTTTTTTATTAAATCCGCCGGTTTTGAAATCAAGGATTATAAATAATATTGCCAACTGGGTGATGCTTGAGATGGTAAAGGCAAGCGCAACGCTTTCCAGGCCGAGACGGTATACGATTATAAACATATATGTGAGAACTATAAGCAATGCTGTGGTAATTGTACCGATGATGAGCGGAATTTTGGAATTCTGCAGTGCATAAAAGCCGCGGTTGACGAGATGAATGAGGGCTTGGGCAAAGATTGAGATGCTTAAGAACGCAAGCGTTCGGCCTGTCAGGAGTGTTGCATTCCAGTCGAATGCATCGGCTCCGTATGCAAGGCGGACGATTGGGACACGAAGCACAAGAATGATTGCCGAGACAGGAAGAATGATATAGAGCATCTGGTTAAAGCTTGATATAAATGTGGTTCTGAATTCGGGGAGACTGTCTTTTTCGCGTGAGAGGACAGGGAAGGCTGCTTGAGCGATACTTATGCCAAAAAGCGTGACCGGCGCAAAGGCAAGCGTTTTGGCATAGTCAAACAGTAACCGCATACGGCCCGGCTCTGACAAAAAGGCGATGAGCGCGACAACCGTGATAGTACCAAATTGAAAGACACCGGTTTGCAGTGTGCGTGGCCACATGATTTTGATAACCTTTTTCATGCCGTCTGAGAAAATATAATCCTGCGAGGGAATGAAGGAGAAGCCGACTTTCAGAGCAAGAGGAATTTGCACCAGAACAAAAATTAATGCTCCCAAAATCACTCCCATAGGAGCTGCATAGATACCGGCAAAGGAATGAAAGAGCAGTATGCCTGTAATGATACCGAGGTTATAGCAGGCTGCGGCAATGCCGGGGATGAAGAAGTGATTGTATGACTGAAGCAGTGCTGTGAAGAATGTCCCGATGATAAATAAAATTTGACCAATAAGAACGATGCGCATGAGGTTAGCCATAAGAAGGATTTGTTCCTGTGAGAATTGCGAGCCGAGGTTAAAAATTGTCAGAATTTGCGGTGCAAATACAGCAAGGATGATGGAGAGGACAAGGAAGATAGAGAGTCCGACTGCAAGGAGGGTAGATGCGATTTTGTTGGCTTCATGCTCTTTGTTCTTGCCTAGATACTCTGAGAAAACAGGAATAAAGGCTGATGAGAGAGCTGCGCCGATTGTCAGCTGGAAAATCGCATCAGGTAGGGTGTATGAATAATTATAAATACCCAGTGTGTTTGAAGCGCCAAATATTGAGACAAGCAAGCGTTCGCGCAGTACTCCTAAAATCTGTGACAGGATGACTGTTGCCATGATGATAAAAGCGGCAGATAAAATATTGGTTTGTCTTTTAAGGAGCAGATTAAGACTTTTTCGTAAAATGTCGGTCATATGGGCTCAATGTGGTTGCGAATTTAAGTATAACATGGTAAAATCTGCTTATGCCAGTATTAAAACACGCAAAGAAAAAATTGCGGCAAGACAAGAAAAGAACACTCCGCAATAAAACCATTCGCAACCTTTATAAAAAATTGATCAAAAAAGCCCATTCGGCAAGCTCAGGGCAAGCAAAAGAAAAAGCGGTAAGCGCGGCATTCAAGCAAATTGACAAAGCAGCTAAAAATCACATCATCCACGACAACAAAGCCGCGAGACTGAAGTCTTCATTGTCAAAAGCCATTGATGCAGGAAGAACAGAACCAGCAAAGACTACTAAGCCCAAAACCGCAGTGAAGCCAAAGACAGCAAAAACAACAAAAGCTACAAAGACTCCCAGAAAATCCTCTAAAACCGTAGAACAATAATTCCTTTCATACGTTTATCCCGTTGACATTAGTATACAAATTACATACAATATTTGTACTGGAGGTGAATACATGCAAACACAAACATTAAACATTGCATTGCCAAAAGAGTTGGTCAAAAAAGTCGATAAGCGGGCAAAGAAGGAATATCGTAATCGGAGTGAATTCATCCGTGAAGCGCTTAGAGTATACTTAACAGATGTTGAGGAATGGGAGGAAATCTTTCAAGAAGGGGAAAAAGCGATGAAAAAAATGGGGATCAAGAGCGAAAAAGAGGTAGACGATATCGTCTATGAGTTCAGGCACAAACGAAAACCCAGTTAAGGTAGTTTTTGATACGAATATACTCATTTCCGCGGTAGGTTTTGGTGGCAAGCCGCGAGCGCTCCTTCTTCTTGCGCAACAGAAACGAATAAGAGCAACTACTTCATCGATTCTTCTTGCAGAGCTTTCAGAGGTTGTGAATAAAAAATTCCCTAGACTCGTTCCAAATCTACAAAGGATTGAAAGAAGAATAAAAAGAACGTTCACTATTGTACAGCCAAAAATCTCAATCTCTATAGTAAAAGACGATGATGATAATAGAGTGCTCGAAGCAGCGATTGAAGGGAAGTGTCAGTATATTGTAACCGGTGATAAAGAATTATTGGATTTAGGTTCAGTTAAAGGCATAAGGATTGTTGCTCCTGACCAATTGCTCGACTTCATAAAGCAATACTAAACTATCCGTGCTTCCTTGTGTAACTGCGGTTTAAGTTGATCTGTCACTTGTGCAATTCTGGCGGTAACTGCTTCAATTGGCTCGTCCGCATGTATATCTGTCCTGATACTCCAGTGAAAGAAACCTTCTGGAATTATCCAGTTTTAAAATATTTTGTTAGAAACACTATACAAAGAGTAACAATAACAAATGGCAAGGCAAGTGGCGGGATTTGATTTTTTAGTAAAATGTACGCCATGAATGCTGCTACTACTGAGCCTACGATTACGATACCGATGGAAAGCGGGAGATTTTTGAGATAAAACGCAACTGCAGCGCCAATAAGTATGCCACTAAAACCATAGACACCGCTTTCATACAATCCTTTATTCGTTTCCAGAAAACCACCGGTTATATTTGCTGAAATGTTACCAATAAGTGCCAATAATGCAGTGACAGGAGATACGACGGCGAGTCCCAAGAGTATTAATAAACCGAATAGCGCATTTTCCTGAAAGAAAACTTCACTAAAACTTTTGAGAATAATAGAGAGGCTAATCATTTTCTCGCTCCGGCTGCTGTTCCGACCATAGCTCCTTCAGGGTTTGTTCTTGCAAAAAATTCCATTCTTGCTTCCTCAGCAACTCGTTTAAAGGCATCAACGCTCTGTCCTTCGAGAAGAGTTGGGTAATGAAGTCCATCTACTTCCCTGTCAACTGCCTGATCCATTCGCCCACCTTGGGTTACAATTTTTATTGTATTACCATCAGCAGTACTCGCATCACCTTCCCACTCACGATACCAACCGAGTTCACAAAGCTCCCAATCATCCAGTAAAGCTATTTGAAGGGGCGTGGCGTACACAATACTTCCCGCCACCTCCCCTCCTTTTTTCGGCCTTACCATATACGACTCAAAATCTCCGTCCCTGTTTTTTCTAAGTATTCTCTGAGGAGCAAGGTCAGAAGGAAGATGTGACGGCGCTGTGTCTGGAACTTGGTCGATTCGTTGCACGTAAAGCGCAAAATCATTCAACGTAGCTAGAGTTCGCTGCAGACGCTCACCAATCACTGACTCCAATATGGCGTCTGATTGCATTATCCCATATAAAAATAGCGGTCTTCTCTGATCCATACCCAGCTTGTATTTTACCATATTGCTGCTCCAAATTGACCAGCTACGATGAATGAGGTGTAATCCAGTTAGGCTAATAGTAAATG
>CAZSQB010000078.1:0-4071 GCA_964608945.1 uncultured Gammaproteobacteria bacterium | reverse complement strand
AACCCAAAAGAAATAAAGAACATGGCGACTGCTATATCGGTACTTTCACCACTTCTTGAAGAAGACACAGCAAGCATCAGCTCGCTCCTTTCCCTCGATCGATACTGGGTTCCTTTGAAAAAGCCTGTTGATTATGAGACAAAAGAAAAAATAGAAACTCTCACGCTTTCAGGTGTGGGTTTTGAGGAGTACTACGCTCGGTATTATCCGGAGGCATCGACCGCTGCCAAGCTCTTAGGATTTGTCGGAAAGAATGAATACGGAGAAGATACTGGATATTTTGGTTTGGAGGGATATTATGATAGGCAACTTCGGGGAAGGGGAGGAGGGGTAGTACAGCTTTTCGACGCGCTCGGAAAACCGATCCTTGCAAAGATGAATAGTATTGGTAGAAAAACAGATGGAAGAAGTCTTCTCCTACATGTTGATCGGACAGTACAATTCATTATCGAGCGGGAACTAAAAAAAAGCATTGAGAAATATGGAGCAAAGGGTGGTATGGCCGGAGTGATGGATCCGACGACAGGCGCTATTATAGCAATGGCATCATTCCCAACGTTTGACCCTAGGTCCTACCAAGAATACACGACAGATCTCTATAAAAATCCATTTATCACAGATACCTATGAGCCAGGATCGACATTTAAGCCACTGGTGATGGCTGCTGCAGTTGACTCAGGGTTCGTAAAACCTGAAACAGAGTGCTCAATCTGTAGTGGGCCAGTTGAGATAGGTGGGTATCAAATTAAAACGTGGAATAACAAGTATAAATCAGATGAAACGATGACAGAGGTTATCATACATTCTGATAATGTTGGCATGGTTTTTGTGGCGCAAAAATTGGGCTTAAAGCGAATGCTTTCGTATATGGAAAAATATGGCATTGGTGAGCTGTCGGGGATAGATTTACAGGGAGAAGTCGCACCTGGAATCCGTGATCCTGATAGCTGGTACCCGATCGATTTAGCAACAGCAGGATTTGGGCAGGGTATTTCAGTTACACCAATTGAGCTTTTGACAGCGTTCTCAGCAATCGCAAATGAAGGAAAGCGGATGGAGCCACATATCGTCTCTCAGATTGAGACACCTGATGAGGAGGTAATTACTATCCCACCAAAAGTTCTGAGCACCCCAATTTCTGCAAAGAGCGCAAAAATAGTGACAGAGATGATGGTAAAGGCAGTAGATAAAGGAGAAGCAAAATTCGCCAAGCCAAAAGGATATAGGATAGCAGGAAAGACAGGAACAGCACAAATTCCGATTGAGGGTCATTATGATCCGAATAAAACGATTACGTCATTTATAGGCTTTGCGCCGGCGGATGATCCGAAATTTTTGATGCTTGTTGTGTATGATCGACCGACGACGTCTATCTATGGGTCTGAAACAGCGGCGCCGACATTTTTTACCATTGCGAAGCAGTTACTTGCCTACTATAACATCTCACCAGCGCAATAGTTATCGAATTTTGGTTCCTGGGGGAGTTTTTGATTTGGGTTTAAGCGGAATTGGTTTCTTGCCTTCGGCTGCCCGCCCGTGGCGAGGCTCGCCTTCGGCTGCGAGGATCATGCCCTGGGATTCTTCATTCATTATCATTCTTGACTCAAGGTTAATAATAAAAACAAAGTCCTTACCAATAAGGTCTTCTGGTTTGTACCAGTCCTTTATGCCAGATAAGATATTGCGAGTTCCTTCTTCTCCGAAGTCGACTTTGAGGCGAAGCAGCTTGTCTGAGCCTTCTTTCTCTTCACAGTGAAGTATGCGTCCGATGCGAAGGTCCATTTTGGCGAATTCGTCGTATGTAATGATGGGCTTCATGAGCCTATTGTAGCATAAGATATTTTTGGGACAAAGGAACAAAGTTACAGAGGTCACTTTGTCACTCTTTTTTGTTATACTGCATACATGACGGGACGGACGCATGATTTGGCTGCATTTACGGCGTTGAATTACGTTATTATTTCTCAGCCATTGACAGAGATGTCGCTGGCGACGGCGTTCGTTGCTTTTACTGCGAATATGGTTGGAGGTCTAGCGCCTGATATTGACCAACCAACGGCTGATTTATATCACAGAGTTCGGGGAGGATCAATTCTGGCAAGAATTATTCATCCACTTTTGGGAGGGCATCGTTTTATTTCTCACTCGATCATCGGCATTTTTCTTTTTGGGTTTGTGTTGCAAATACTTCTTGATATGCTTGGGAAGGTGCTTCTTGTAGATATGGATGTTGTGTGGTGGGCTTTTATGATAGGTTTCATATCTCATCTGATAATGGATTTGTTCACGCGAGATGGATTGCCGGTTCTTTTTCCAATACCAATCAGATTTGGAATACCGCCACTTCGGTTTTTGCGAATAAAGACGGGTGGGTTGGTTGAGAAGTCATTTGTTTTTCCAGGATTGCTTCTTATCAACGCGTATCTCGTCTATTTACACTACGGGAAAATTCTAGATTTTGTGAAGCACTACATTAAGTAGCGGAATTAGGGAGATTGGGGAGGTTAGGGGTATTAGGGGAAAAGGGGGGCTATCCTCGCAATGGTGGAATGGAACAGCTATAATAGAGCGGCATGTGGCAGGATTTTAAGAATGTTTACCACCTGTTCCAGGCTATAGCTGCCAATTCTTTGTATGGTTTTCCTGCAAAAGAATTAACCATTATAGGCGTGACTGGAACTGACGGCAAAACTACTACTGCAAATCTTATTTATCATATCCTCAATAAAGCAGGTTACAAAGCTGCTGTGATCTCTACTGTGTCGGCGATTATTGATGGTAAGGAGTATGATACTGGATTTCATGTGACAACGCCAAGCTCATTTATGGTCCAATCCTACCTTAAAAAAGCCAAAGAAGCTGGGGTCAAATATGTTGTGCTTGAGGTGACGTCGCATGCTTTGGATCAGTATCGGGTGTGGGGAATTCCTTTTAAAATTGGAGTCCTCACAAATGTTACGCACGAGCATTTGGATTATCATGGAACGTATGAGGAGTATCTTGGGACTAAGTTGAAGCTATTAGATATGGCGAGTGTGGCTGTGGTGAATAGGGATGATGAATCGTACGAAAGAATCTCAAAGCTCAAATCGCAAAACGCAAATCTACAGCTCAAATCTAAAAAATTTGTCACGTATGGATTGAATAGTGAGTCAGATATTAACTCGAAAGCTTTTCCGTTTAAAACGAAGCTTTTAGGAGATTATAATAAATATAATGTTTTGGCTGCTGTGGCGGTGAGTCAGGAGCTTGGGGTTTTGGATAGTGATATTAAAGACGCGGTTGCAACTTTTACGCCCCCTAAAGGAAGGGCTGAGGTTGTGTATGATGAAGATTTTACTGTTATGATCGATTTTGCACATACCCCAAATAGCATAGAGCGGGTATTGCAAGCGCTCAAGAAAGAGTTGCCTAAAAACGCACGATTAATTCACGTTTTTGGTAGCGCTGGTGAACGAGATAGGAGTAAGCGGCCAGAGATGGGAAAAATTTCGTCGGAATATGCAGATGTTATTGTTCTGACTTCTGAAGATCCACGAAGCGAATCACCTGAGAGAATAATGGATGATATAGCTCGGGTGTGTGTTAAGGACGGACCTTATATTAAGGTCCGTCCTTCTAAAATATATAAAATAGTTGATAGGCAAGAGGCAATTGAAGAGGCAATAAAAATGGCAAAAAAAGGAGACGTCGTCGTCATAACAGGAAAAGGCCATGAGCGATCGATGAATTTTGGAAAAGGCGAGGAGCCGTGGAGTGATCACGAAGCAGTGCGAAAAGCCCTGTCATTCGTTAAGATAAGTTACCTAAGTTACTTAGGTCACCTATGTTACTTATGAAAAAACATATACACTTCATAGGCATAAAAGGAGTCGGCATGACACCTCTTGCGATTATTGCCAAAGAAGCAGGATTTTCTGTCAGTGGCTGTGATATAGACCAGGAGTTTATTACTGATGAAGCATTAAAAAAATCAAATATCACACCTCTTATTGGATTCAGTACAGAGCATTTAAGAAATGCAGATATTGTTGTAACAACTGGTGCTCATGGAGGATTTGATAATCCTGA
>CAZSQB010000077.1:0-4080 GCA_964608945.1 uncultured Gammaproteobacteria bacterium | reverse complement strand
CAAAATCAGCGAACGAGCTCCCCGACCACGCGCAAAAATTCCTCGCTTTCCTCCAGGACCGCACAGGATACCCGATTGCTGCGGTCACCACAGGCGCCGACCGCCACAACCTACTGACGTTTGAAGGCTATACCATTTAAACTCGAAATTCGAATATCGAAATCCGAAACATATTCGAATATTCAAAATTCGAATTTCCAAAACCTTTTGAATTTTGTCATTTGTTTTTTTGATATTGTTTCGTATTTCGGATCTCGTGCTTCGGATTTGCTACTAAGACTCTGCTATAGTATAATTACTCATGGCTGATCAGTTCCCGACCTATCCACTCGCCGAGCTCCATGCTCATTTGAGCACATCCATCAACCCGTCTGTTTATTGGCAAATCGCGCATGACCAGGGCTTTAAGCTTCCCAAACGTAACTACCACGAATTCATTGACTATGTCAGCCTCTCTTTAGAGAAGAAAAAATCCCTCAACGAATACTTTGATGAAATCTATCACCCATTGCTTGATAAATTAAGCTCTGGTACGCATGCTGTGGAACGCGCGACATACGAGATCATGTCCGGCGCCTATAGAAACGGCATCTCGCTTATTGAGCTTCGCAATAACCCAATGAAGCATAATAAAAATGCAGAATTGGATCTTGACCACATCATTATGGCGATGCTTCGCGGCATGGAACGAGCGCTTTTGGAATATCAAGACCTGTCTGCCGGTGTTATCTTCTGCCTTGCGAGAGAGTTTTCTTACGAACAAAACGCAATCATCGTTGAGAAAGCGATCAAATATCACCGCCGAGGCGTTGTCGGTATTGATTTCGCAGGCCCCGCCCATCCTGATTTTCATTTCAAAGACTACAAAGACTTAGTTGAAAAAGCCAAAAAAGCAGGCCTCAAAATAACCGCTCACGCAGGCGAAATAAAAGAAGCAGATGACATCTGGGAAGCACTCGAGTTTATATCACCGTCACGCATCGGCCACGGCATCAAAGCCGCATATGATAAAAAACTGATGAAAGAAATTGTCAAACGAGATATAGTTCTTGAAGTCTGTCCGATGAGCAATCTCGTTACAAAAGCCGTTGAAAATAAAGAGGAATTGAAGTTCACCCTTCGCACATTCATCGAAAACAAAATAAAATTCACCATCAACACCGACTGGCCGGAAGTGATCAAAAACGCCCACCTCCACAGACAGTTTCAAATGTTGTTAAAAGAAAACGTTTTGTCTGAAGAAGAGTTAAAGAAATGCAATGAAACTGCGTTTACATCTAGTTTTATTCCCAAAGGAGGTCTAAATGCATACCTCTAATAATTTGAGGCTTTCCAAAAATATATCACTTTTTCTAAAAATATGTGCTATTACCTTAATTGGATTCTTAATGCTATATTTTTCCCTCGAGTTTGGCTATCGACTATTTTTTGGATATTACCAGTGTGGCGTTCTCAATAATCCCTCTTGTTTCCCCCAACTACTATTTATAGGCTCTGGCGGAATGTTACTGTGGATATTTTTTATGTCTTTCATGCTTAAAGCAAGTGGTATAAATCATGCGCCAACAGTAATAGGGTTAAGCGTAGTAAGTCTTATGGTTACTAGTCTATTAGTTTTACGGATATTGTATGAATTTAATATTGACGTAACCGGATGGCTATCTGGATATTTCTTTTCGCTCCTTCTTTTCCTAACCTTCTCTGCCCTTATTTATTTTTTTCATATTCGTTTTTCAAGAAAAAGCTAACCAAAGGCGGCCTCAGCGCCTACCTATAAAATCAGCTGTTCAAATGCACGCAAAAGGGATATAATCACAATATGCAACTAAGCTTGTGGCACGTATCTTTTATATACTTTGTTATTTTCCTAGGAACAGTAGGCATTACTGAGCTAATTGTCAACTTTGCTTTAAATCCTTTAATTCCTCAACTACTAGAATCAGCAAAAAGCCCCAACTACATGTTCATACCTGCATTAATAGGTCCACTTATTCTAAGAATAATAGCTCTGGCAATAGCTGTATACTTCGCCACGCGAACCGCAAATATGCTCTTGCCCACTAACAGTCCAAGAAAAATTGCCAGTATAGCAACAATTCTGTATATTCTTGTCACTCTTCTTCCTGCTGTTCGTTTTTTTCTTATGAGCCAAGATACAAGAGACTTGCTTCAAACCGATAGCTCATATGTGCTTTCATCGTTGGGAGTAAATGGAATTTTCTTTGTTATTTTCTACGCCCTTTCAAGTTACTGGCTCCATCCTAAAAAACTTCGATAACTAATATAACAATCTTGACAGTCTGTACAGAATTCTGTAATATATTGCCATGACGCAGACATTACCAATTACAAAAGCAAGGCAAGAGCTCACAAGCCTTGTTGAAAACGCTCGCAAGAAACTTGATGAGTATGTGATTACCGTGAATGGCTTGCCCGCCGCCGTTATCATCTCCGCTGAAGAATACGAGTCATGGAAAGAAACACTTGAGATTATGAGTGATCCTGGCCTTATGGAGGCAATTCGAGAAGGAGAGAAAGATATAGAAGAGGGTAGATTCTATGATTGGGAGGATGTAAAAAAGGAGCTTGGCTTAGAAGGCAAAAAACATGTACAGGCTAAAACTCACGCAAAGAGCAAAAAAAGAGCTTAAATCTCTCCCAAAACGATATCAGGAAGCGGTTGCTTCCACGCTTGATGAGCTCAAGGAAGATCCCTTAATCGGCAAACCTCTCACAAAAGAACTAACGGGTAAATTCACATTCCGCGTAGGAATCTATAGAATAATTTACAAAATTAACCAAAAAGACAAGATAATCTCTGTCTTTTCTGCAGGCCACCGAGCAGTTGTTTACAAAAAATAGTATCTAATAATTTTCGCCAGGGTTTGTGATGAGGATGGAGTGAGGATGGGATTCTGTGAGCGATGCTTGGGTAATCTGGATAAATTTGGCTTTTTCCCACAGCTCTTCAACGGACTTTGCTCCGACATAATACATACCTGATTTTATGCCACCAATTGCCTGATCCAGCAAATCTTTCACCGATCCTTTGACAGGAACTAATCCCTCAACACCTTCAGCCACCAACACTTTCTCTTTATAATAATCCTTCCCATGATACTCACTCTCTGACTTGATCTTGGCTCCTTTTTGCATTGCTGCAACAGATCCCATGCCACGGTATTCTTTAAATTGATACGACTGCTGCTCAGGCTTAAGAACACTTTGGAAGCGGTGTGGCACATGCGCCTTATCAAGCGTTACAATCTTTCCAGGCGCCTCGACAGTTGATGCAAAAAAACTACCCATCATAACAGCTGACGCCCCAGCCGCAAATGCCTTAACCATATCGCCTGAGTATTTAATTCCTCCGTCTGCAACAACAGGTATTCCCTTACCTCTGGCAGCTCGAACAGTTTCCTGAATCGCTGTTATCTGAGGCACACCCATACCTGAAATAACCCGCGTCGTACAAATAGCACCAGGCCCCATACCAACTCGAAGCGAGTCAACGCCAGCTGCAATCATTGCTTTTGCGCCATCATACGTCGCAATATTTCCACCCATAACCTGCACTTTTGGAAATTTCTTTTTTATCCACACAATAATCTCAATAATCGGTTTTGCATACCCATGTGCAGAATCAACAACTATAATATCAACTCTTGCTTTTACCAGTGCTTCAACTCGAGCTTGATGCCCTTTTCCTACTCCGACAGCCGCACCAACGAGCAAACCTTCCTTTTTCACCTTTTCCACCTCTGCTACTTGATCTTCAATTGACAGATTCCTATGAATAATGCCGATGCCACCAAGCTTTGCAAGGCTTATAGCTAATTTCGCCTCAGTCACCGTATCCATGGGAGCTGAGACAAAGGGCGATGAAAGCGTTATTGTTTTTGTGAGTTTGGTTGAAAGATCTATGTCATTGCGGGAGAAGTCAGCGTACCCTGGAAGGAGCAGTACGTCATCAAACGTGAGGCCGATGGGTAGTGGCATTGTTGGGTTTTCCATAAGTTATGGTATCAACTCTTCAAGCTAAAGTCAAGAAAGGAATGAAAATTCGAAATCCGAATATCG
>CAZSQB010000076.1:0-4184 GCA_964608945.1 uncultured Gammaproteobacteria bacterium | reverse complement strand
TTAAACCGTAAAGGACGAGCGGCAGAAATGCATAGGTGTATACTTCGCCGAAGCTACCGCGTAGCAATAATTCTATAAAACGAAATGGTGCGAATTGGTAAAAGACTGCAACGAGAAAAGCTTTTTTCTCTCCGTCAGCTGACGGATTGAAAAACTCTCTCGCAAACAAAAACATAAAGATTCCTGAGAGCATGTAGCTTAGGGCGAGTGATACTTTGAAAGCGTTTACTAATCCTAGACCTAAGAAGACAAAAAATGAGGCAATAAGGTATGGCAGGTGGTAAATAAAATTAAAAATCGGCATGCCATAGCCGTAGTTTAAGTCTCCTGCCCAGCGTACTGGGATCTGAAGGTCAAGGAGTGCTTTGTAGAATGCTCCTATTCTTGGCAAATGCACTAACCCATCGTGTGTATGCAGCAGTGCTGTTTTGGAGAATAGTACGGTTAATGGCAGAAGGGACAGGAAAATGATGGCTACAGCAAATCTATTTCTCTTCATGGCATAACCTGATATACCGATAGGGAACTTGTTCCACCAGGTTTTTGTTTTTCAAATATTTTCTTAAGCGGCCATGTGTCTGGTGCATCACCGCTGTAGAGGCAGGAACCACATGGTTGATAAAATAAAACATACGTTGGCATCTTTTTGCTCGCGCGAGACATTTCAACCGGCGGTTCTCCCACTGGCCAGAAGCCAAAAATCGTAATATTAGGATTATCCTTCAGATATATTTCAAGCGCATAAGGCATAAGGCCAAACGTACCTTCTGTTGCGACAAAGATTTTTTGATTTTTTGCTTTCTCTTGAAAAAATTGCACTGCTTCCAAGACCCCGCCTCCAGATGGCCACTCATTTGAGTACTGGTCTAAATCAAGCTTGGGGATTGGTGCAGCAGGAAAATTTGCCAGAAGAAAATAATCTGTTCTCAGTGGCAAAAAAAGAGCAATAACGCACAAGAACACAAAGACGTATATGCTTTTTGCTTTTTCATAAAAGCAAAAAAGCGAATATGCGACCAAAGGCAGCAAAAAAGCCGTCATAAATAATATGTAGCGAGGGTAGAGAAGTTTTCCGATAAGAGCAAGTGCAAAAAATGGAACAAGAAACCAAAGAGTGAGGACTAGTTTTTCTCTGAAAAACGTTTTTTTGATAAAAAAGGAGCCAAAGGCTAAGGCGATAAACGGCAAGGTAAAGTAGATGATGAACCAATCAAAGAGCCCATTGAAATTGCTGACAAAATCGCGGAATGGATGACGAAGCCACTCGGGAATAGAATGAACAAAAATCTCATTTTTCTCGTTAATAATGTGGAAAAAGGGTGAGAGCCTTAATATATTATAGATAGCATATGTGAGTAACGCAGAGACCAAAGCCAAAACACCCCATTTCAAAAGTTGCCTGACTCTGCCTTTCTCCCTCCAGTGAAAAAGTGGCAAAGTAAAGGGAAGAAGATATATGCTGAAAAAAGCACTTGATTTTGTCAGCACTCCGGCACCTGTTACCATTCCCAGAATCAGCGCAGTATCTAAGCGAAGATATCTGACGAGCAAAATCGAGACGTATAAACTCCAGACCATAAACGATGTGACCAAACTGTCATAGAGCGCGAGTTTGTCATATACCAATGCCATGGGGTAAATACTATATAAAAAGCTCGTGATCAATCCAATCCACGCGTTTTTGAAAAGCGTTTTTGCCAAGAAAAAAAGACCGATGAGCGTTGATATTCCCGACAACACCGACACCAGTCTTCCGGCAAATAACGGATCGTCAAAAAAACGTATAAGAATCATTGCAATCCAGACATATGATGGTTGTTTTCCATCAGTCAGGGAAATGAAGCGCCAATTTGCATCCCACCGTGCAATTTGCGACCAACGAATATAAATTGCCTCATCGGTAAATATGGGCAATTCAGTCAGGTGGTAGAGTCTTGTTACCAGGTACACGAAAGCAAGCGCTCCGAGGATCAACAGTATTACTGTGTTCTTCTTAAGAAAAATCGCAACTTCTTTATACAACTCTGTGACGTCTCGCATAAATAGAACTCCGAACCACGATGATTAGTGCAGAAAGAACAACAGATGTAACAACAAGAAAATTAAGGATCATAGGAATTGGTGGATCCCAGTTGCCGACATAGAGATATGGAACATATTGCAAAAGCGCAAAAAGGGACAAAATAATTGTTGGAATGACAGTGAAATACTTCTTACTCACTAACGCGGCAAAAGGAAGAAGGTACAGAAGGTACCATGGCTGAAAGTTGGTCCTCAGCGAGGCAAAAAGCACCGGAAAAATCATAACCGCACACAGACTTAAAAAAACCCGTTCCCAATCCATATGCATACTCCTGTGCCTACTTAAATAATAGACAGCGCCGGCAAGAATAATAAGAACGACAATATGAGTATGAAGTGGCAGACCTATCGTAGCAAATTTAACTCCATATGCTAGGACAAAACCAAGATATGCAAAAAGATGCTTCTTGCTAACGAGCAGATACACACCAAGCATGGCGAAAAACATCATGACAATGTCATTATGTGCAGACACCAGCGTCTCGATTATGACTAAAGGGTTAAGCGCAAAGGCGACAACCCCAAAGACCTCATGAACTGGTGAGATTTTTTTCAGAATCTTACCAATAAAATACGCTGTTCCTAGATAGGCAGCGGCAGCGAGAAACTTGAATAAAAAGAGTGTTGGGAGGAAAAACTGAGATCCGATAAAAGACAGTGGGACTGTCAGGAAAAGCCAGACTGGTCCATATGGGTACACCCTATGTGTCCAGTGCATAAAACCTAGCATCGGATCTCCGGGGTAATCCAGTGCCTTTCGCTCATACGGACTTTGTTGGTAATGGGTGATAATTTTTGCATCAAAAATATAATTGAAAAGATCATATGAGAATGCGTTATAAGAGAAGGTCACGATAACAACGGCAGCAATAATTATTTTCCAGACAAGGTTTTTTCCTATACTCTTGTTTTTTGTGAAAGAAAGAAAAAATAAATAAAAATTAAAAAGTAAGAAAAGGAGGACAACATAGATTCCCGTTGAAAGCGGGCGATTGAAATAACCGATGTACTGAAACGATTGCTGCACTACTTGCCAGATTGATATCCTTGTTAAAGTAAGACCTAAATCAACCTGGGTATATGAGTAGAGAAAAAGCAAAAGAAACGTTGTGATATATCCTCCGATGAATACTCGTTTTGGAATCGAACGAAATAACGAAAATATTGATATACTTCTCTTGCTCATTTTCTCTCGTAGTTACCTTTTGCGTTATTACTTCTTATTTTCATAAGATCCATCAGTCCGCCAACAGAGTCTCGAAGCGGGCTCACGCGCCTTGTCTCAACATAGAGCCAACGCACCGGTACCTCCTTTATATGATACCCTAATTTCTGTGCAAGAAAAAGCAGCTCGACATCAAAACCCGCTGTGACGCTTGAGCCGCTCACGCGGTGAAACCCGCCGTGGATCTTTGAAAGCTCAGAGAATAGTATCTTTGCGACGTCCTGACGAAAGACTTTGAAGCCACATTGCGTGTCTGAAATACCTTTTAATCCAACAATCATAGAACGAAGCACCATCATCCCTCGTGCCATAAGAAGCCTCGTCCAAGGCGCGCCTTTGCGGGCAGAACTCCTTGATCCTATAACGATATCGAAACCTTGCCTGCCGGCAGGCAGGTCTTCATCAAAAAAAGGCAAGAGTTTTTCTATCTCCTCAATTGGCGTTGCCTGATCCATATCCGAAAAGAGCACATATTCGCCTTTCGATGCCAATACCCCCTTTGTTACCGCACCAGCCTTACCAGAATGAGAATTTTTTATGACCTTAAATTTTGGATTATCTTTCGCAAATTTCTCAACAAACTCCACACTCCCATCCATTGATCCATCATCTACAACTATAACTTCATGCGAATACGACTGTTTTTCCAAATAATGCGCGACTTTATCCAAAACTCCCTTCTGCAAATTCGCAATCTCGTCGTAGGAGGGAATAACCACAGACAAAAAAACCTTACTCACGCTCAAATTATACAATAAATATTAGTCTTACAACAAACCTCAGCAGTTTGAAACGATTGAGAAAAATGCAGATTTACGGTAGAATATAGCCTCAAGGCCCCATCGTCTAGTGGCCTAGGACGTCAGGTTCTCATCCT
>CAZSQB010000075.1:0-4367 GCA_964608945.1 uncultured Gammaproteobacteria bacterium | reverse complement strand
AAAGAAGCTTGTATGCAGCCCGCGTTCGACTTTGCACATCTTTTCTATCCATACCACCCGAATTATATCAAGCTCAGCAAGAGGAGACAAATCTAGCCCTTTAAAAGAGATGCGAGTTTGAGCGCTGTTTCTTTTTCCGCCATAACGAAGCTATTTTTGTAATCGCGAAAGTCCTGTTTGGCTAGATTTGGAAACGGTGTAAGAAAAGCATTATATAATCCAGCCTCCTCGGCAATAAGCATTCCTGCGGCAAAATCCCAAATAGGAAGATTGACAATAAAAACGCAGTCAAATCTGCCAAGCGAAGTCAATGCAAAATGATACGAGGCAGAACGGTAGTCTTGCGGAAAGGCAATGAGATCTTTTACTTTTTCAAATGTCCTCAATCTTTTTTCAAATCGTTCCGGCTGACAATACAATGATGTTATTTCATACTTACGATTCTTCGCATGGTTTTTGGGCCGCTTGTATGGCTGATTGTTATAAAATACGCCCTGTCCCTTTATCGCATGCACAATCTCACCGATTTCCGGAAATGACAATATACCATAGACAGGCTTGCCTTTGTACCAAAGAGCAAGGGAAACGCCAAAAATCGGAATGTGGTTGGCAAAATTTGCTGTGCCATCAATAGGGTCGATGATAAAAACATAGTCTGCATTTGGATTTTTGTCTTTTGTTTCTTCGGTGATAAAACCTGAGCCCGGCAGTGCTTTTGTTAGCTCTTTTCGCAAAAATGTATCTACCTGCCGATCGGTTTCAGTAACAATGCTGACTGCTTGGTTCTCGCCTTCTTTTGAAAAAACCTTGATGGTGCCGTGATACGCATCAAGCATGATTTTTTCTGCTTTTTTTATAGTAGGCAAAAGTTGCGTATGTAGCGTTTTAAGATCTATTAGCATATTTGCTGCAATAGTTTACTATAATTTTCGTTCTGTCGATAGTATTATTTTATATAATGTATTAATACACTAATACATGATATCTAGGAAAGCATTTTTTGTTTTGTGGTATTTTGCTTTGCTATTACGTTTTGCTCACTTGACCGATTAACCACCAGAATTGCACTAATGTCACAACACTTACCGGATTAAATGACATAACAGCTAAAAGACCAAGGAGTAAACACAATTTTATAATATCTTTTTGGCGTGTATATATTCGGAATGCGCAATAGATTAATACGACCAGTGAGGAAAGACCAATAAATCCGCCCTGTACCCAAAAATCAAGAAAGACATTATGGCTACTGTCAACATAGTACCCGCGGAGTCTGGTATAAAGTTTTTGGTTGTATTCTTTCAGTGCAACCTCCGTATTGCCAAATCCCCATCCGACAAACGGGCGCTCATATCCGGCAAGAAGCGCCGTCTGCCAAATCTCAACCCTATTCTCGTAAACAGTCTGCCGTTCAATAACCGCGGGCAAAAAAAGCGTTGCTGCAAAAAGCAGCAGCACAATGATCACGGCTTTTCCGAGAGCAAGAAAACGACTGAATCCCAAAAGGAGAAAAATATTCTGTATGACAAACGCAGTCATGGCAGACCGAGAGCCTGAGATATAAATAAGAGAGACGACGAGCAACATACTCACTATTTGCAGCACTGCAGAAACCCGTGATTCTTTTCTTGATTTCCAAAGAAATGGCCAGAGAAATATTGCAACAGCAGCAAGTGCATTTGGCTCACCTAGTGTTCCGACTGCCCGCCCATCTCTCGTGGTAGTAATAAAAATTGCTGCAAGAAGATGCACTGTTAGGAAAAGTGTTATCGTCCACACCGGCATCTTCTTGAGCCTTGCTTCTGTAGAAACAAAGGCAAGAGCGAGAAGGAGCCAGAGTAAAAAAACTCCTTGCATACGAAACTGGTTGCCAAAAAAAGAAATGCTTGTTGGGTGAAGAAAAAGATGAAACAAGCTAAAAAGAAATAATAAAAATAGGAGGAGTGGAAAAATATTTTTCCGTACGAGTTTCTTAAGTGGCATCGTAGTAACACATACAATCACCAAAGCCGCGATGAGTAGTTCTGCGATGAATACTTTTGGCGTTTCAAAAGGCGTTACGCCTATTGGCAGCACGACGTATGGAAGGAAGAAAAGTAGTGCGAGGACAATTGCCTGAGCCACAAATGTCACTCTAGCGAAGAATTAGGGGAATAGCAAGCCTTGGAAATTTGCGTGTTTTTGCTTGTTCTTTATCGGGACTATGCGAAGAGGCGGGACAAAGAAGGTATCATCTTCATCAGATACTTTTACTTTGTAAAGACCAGGTGGAACATTAAGGCCATAGTTACCATTCTCATCTGTCATTGTTTCAAACGAAATTTCATCGTCAAAGAACGCTTCTACTTTGACGATAACATCTTCTGCTGGAATTACCCGCTGCACATTGAACAATAATTTTCCAAGATGTCTATACGTTACCTTTCCAATGAGATTAAAGAATGTTATCGGTGGGGTTATTGGAGGCGTTATTGGTGCTGTCAACGGAACTTCTTGGGCGAGTGTTTGTATATGAGAAACCTGAGTGAAAAAAACAAGGAGAAAAACCGCAACAAAACTGAGAAGGAGCAGTCTCTTGGGCATTACTTATAGTAAAACAATAAAAAACTCCTCTGTCAAGCCCTTTTTTAAAAAATATTTGGTGGGTGACGATGGAGTCGAACCATCCACCTCTTCTTTATCAGAGAAGCGTTCTACCGATGAACTAGCCACCCAATACTATATTGCTAAAACAGCGATAAGCCCGAGAATCCCAATAACAATTGCTCTGCGTCCCCACTTTCCCAATTCATCTTTAAAACCAGGTTCTCTTTCTTTCATACTGCTTTGAGGCACGGAGGGGAGTTGCACCCCTGCATGGCTGTTCTGCAGACAGCTGCGTTACTACTTCGCCACCGTGCCACGTCAAACGTGGCTTCGCCGAGTCAAACTCGGCTCAACCAAACCCCTCCTGGAGCCTCATTTGATCATCTAATCTTACCACAGGCCAGCCTCACTCGCAAGCTCACGCGAAAAAATATATAGGAAATTATTTGCAGAACTTGTCGTTGCTTAATCTTTCTTCTTATTACTCTTGGGGGGGATCAGGGACGAACATGCGATAGACGGTTTCGCCAGCACTATTTACAGTAATAAAGTCATCATAGTGGTGGTTTATCTCTTCTCCATGTAACTCTACTATTTTCTGCTCCTCATCAATCTCCCGAGTAACATAGGCAATGTCTGTTGGTGATAAGACTACAATCTCTCGCGTTGGCACAGGATCACTATCTGGAAATCGACGAGCCATGGAGAGAACGATTCTACTACCAGGCTCAATAATCTTTTCGGACCGTTCTTTACGATTTACTACACGCCACGTTTTTACTTCCTTTATCATGAGCGTGATTATACCAACTACGACAGCCGATTTCAACTATAGGACTTTTTCTCTACACAAAAAATCCCGCTTTATGCGGGATAGTTTGCTGATCGCGTCAAACGCGACTCTTGGCAATCACGAAGTGGTAGGAAAAGCGAGAATAGTTTTTCTTCCTCTCAGTACCCGCCAACTCTAAAGAGTGGCGAGGCTCGCCCAAAGGGCGGCTAACGAGAAAGTTCAGGCACTATTCACTCAGCCTGTTGCCTTGGTTACATTTTCCTCTTAGCCCTAAGCCTAAGCTACATGCTAATAAGTTATATGTCTTCTCCAGATCTATAAACTATTTGTCATTCTGAGCCGTAGGCGAAGAATCTAAGATCCTTCACTGCGTTCAGGATGACATTATGTTTTTTAGAAAGGAGGTGATCCATCCCCACCTTCGGGTAGGGATACCTTGTTACGACTTAAGCCTCATCGCTGAAATTGGCCTAGTCTCGCCTAAGGCGAGGTTTTAGCCACTCTCAACTTTGCTGCCTTGCATATTGCTCCGTTGTTACCAACAGTATGGACTATATCATCTCCCAAGCATGGGAGGTCAGCGTATAAAGAAAGGTTTAAATTTTCTAGCTACCTTCCTTTAGAAGCGATGCTATAAAACATGCTTACAAGTCTCTACGGGGTCAATCCTTCGATAAACTCAGGATGACTTCCCACGGTATTATCCCGCTAAGCGGGACTTCACCGTTATTAGCTGACTTTTACCTAAGAACTCTCATTCTTAGGCCGCCTAATAAAGACGGGCGGTGTGTACAAGACCCGAGAACGTATTCACCGCGGCCTGCTGATCCGCGATTACTACCGATTCCGACTTCATGGGGTCGGGTTGCAGACCCCAATCTGAACTGAGGCGAAATTTCAGAGATTAGCTTGCTATTGCTAGCTTGCAACTCATTGTTTTTCGCCATTGTAGGGTGTGTGTATCCCAGGGTATAAGGGCCGTGCTGAC
>CAZSQB010000074.1:0-4415 GCA_964608945.1 uncultured Gammaproteobacteria bacterium | reverse complement strand
CTGAATAGCTTTAGCTTTAATTACTCACCGTAACTATGGAATCTCAAATCGAAAATCTCAAATCTAAAATCAGGATTAAACAGCGGGGCTTTACATTAATTGAGCTTGTTATCTATATTGGTACCCTGGCGATTTTTTTGGCAATTCTTACACAGATCTTTACATCAATTCTTGATATTCGGACAAAAACAGAAGCGACCTCGAGCCTTGAACAAGACAGTAGGTATATTTTGTCTCGGTTACTCTATGACATACAACGCGCACAGGCAATAAGCCTGCCAAGTTCCCCTGGGCAAATAGATGGTACGCTCGCTATCACAATCGATGGATTACCATACACGTATCAGATAAAAGGAGGGGACAATCTTACGCTGACGGATGATATGGGAAATGATTACGATCTCAATAGTGTAGGTACAGCTGTATCAGATCTTAACTTTCAACGACTCGGCGCAGCAACCGGAAGGAACACGATTCGGGTCGTATTTACCCTCACAAGCCTTGCCACCGAAGCGTCGGGGGTTGAAACAAAGACTATTCAGACAACAATAGGCCAGCGATGAAAAGTAAAGCGCAAAACTATTATTTGATGAAAGGTCAGGCGCTGATCGCACTTCTCTCTTTCATCATTATTTCAATTACCGTCATTTCTGCGGCCGTTATCATTCTCGTGACAGATACACTTGCTTCAAGTAAGGTCGAGCTAGGTGCTTCGGCTTATGTTTTGGCGCAAAGTGGAGCTGAGAGTGCACTTCTAAGATTATTGCGAAACCCGAGTTATACTGGACCAGATGTTATTACGACACAGGATGGGACAGTCACTATTACTGTACAAGGTACTGCTCCGTATACTATCTATTCAACCGGTAAAGCAGGAAATTTTGTCCGAAGAATTCGGGCTACTGCTACATATGTAAATGATGAATTAAAACTCACTGAATGGAAGGAATTGTAAAAAATGGCAAAGCCACAAGGCATTGTATACCTAGATAGGTATTCCTTTGACTTCTATTCCGAATTGCTTGGGACAGTGGTGCGATTTCCTTTTGCGCCTGAGCTTGTTCGCGATTATGACATTGTGGACAAGGACGGGTTTCTCGTGCAACTTAAGCTTTTCATCCAGCAAAACAACTTACAGCCTGTCTCCCTAACCATTGTAGTATCAGGTCAGGCCATATTCTCAAAACAGTTATCTATTGCCGACCCGACAAAAAGGGCAGAGACAGTACAGGCTTTTTTGGACAGTGTTCCATTTGAGCTCGTCGGATCAATAACAATCCCGGCTGGGAATGTGGTGCAAGTTTGGGCAACCAGTAAAGATATGTATGAGACAATACAGCAGGGTTTTGAGACAAATGGATTTAGCGTTGAAGGAGTTGTTCCAGCGGTCATGATAAAGGATGCAAATTTTACCAATGGTTTGTCAGTTGACATGGCGCGGCAAATACTCGGCATGGTTGAGTCCATGCGGCAATTTAACTTCCTGACATTGCCGATCCCATCACAACAAGAGACAAAAAATCAACAGACCGGAAATCCACAAGAACCCAAAAAAAACACGCGGCTTTTTCTCATGATTGGCGTTTTTGTTGTCTTACTCGCATTACTCGTAATTACCCTTTTTCTTACAAACCGAGGCTAAATTCCCTATTGACAACTGTGTCTGAGATATGGTTAAGTAATTATAGAATTAAAAATATGAATCGCAAAATGCAAACAAATCAAAAGGGTTTCACATTAATAGAGTTACTCGTAGTCGTTGGAATCCTCGCAGTTTTGCTCACCATCACGCTCGTCGCAGTTAACCCAGCAAGAAACTTCGCTCAAACCAACAATGCCAAAAGACAGGCAGATGTCAATGCAATCTTGGGAGCTATTAGCGCATATATTGCAGACAATAAAGGAGTGCTTCCTCCAACAGTTGTCGCAGGAACAACAGATATGCCAATTCGCTCTGCTGTTGGTGGTACATTGCCAGCATTCTGCACTGCGATCGTTGCTAAGTATATTGCTGCTTTTCCTATTGATCCTACCTTTGCAGGAGCTGTATTCACTGACTGTAATACCTATACCACAGGCTACACCATCTCAGCGACAATTCCAGCAGCAAATGACACATCACGAATCACCATCAAAGCTCCAAGTACAGAACTCGGAATCCCCATCATTCAAGTGACGAGGTAAACAGCCACTGGTAAATTCCTAATTGAAGTACCTATTTAAGCTTTTCTTTGAAGTAGTCAACCCAGGGGTTGATGGCGGGATTTTGATCGTATCTGAGACCTAGATATAATGTCACAAAACTGCCATACGTAAGTACCTCCAAAAAATCGTCGTAGAATGTCTGTCCGCTTGTCATAAATACCTCTACCTCTCGGTTGTTTTGTCTTACTACATCAACGGTAAGCTCCATTCTCTGTTTTATTTTTTCCGAATAATTAGGAGAATTCAGAACCAGGAATTTCAAACGTGCTTCTTTTGGAAATTGCAACCCTTCCATGAGGTGGTGATTAAGATCTGGAACTAGGTAATGCGCAGAAAATGTTTTACTTGTTTCATTAAATTGATTCCTGATAATCTGTCCGTTCCCAGATAAATGCTCTGCTGCGAAGATTACTGGGATAGTATCAAGATACATTTCAGAATCAATCATTGCCCGCGATTTTATTTCTGCAAACTTCTCATTAAGCCGTATGATAGCGTTTCCGATTTCGTGTTCTTCAACCGTGATGATATTGAGTTTATTCAAAAGGCCAATGAGCCCGAGAATCGTATAGCCATTCCCGAGTCGGGGCACTCCTGCTGGATTTAGTTTTGCGTCGAATATGTACGCTGGAAGATGATTCTCGCGTGCAAACTCTGCCAAAGCTCCTCCCTTTGTCAACACAACCATGTGAGCGCCTTTGACCTTTGCTTCATGAGCGCAGGAGAGAACTTCCTCAGTTGTGCCAGAGTAACTAGTGAGTACGACAAGCGTGTTGTTGTCAACCCTGGATGGGAGATGGTAATCGCTTATAATTTCAACTGGATAGGGCATCTCAGGGCCTTGTAACGCTTTGAAAACGAGGGCTCCGTAAATAGATGCACCCATTCCACAGAAAACAATGTTTTTGATGCCTCGAATTTCTTGTTCGAAATTGAGTGCATTCACTTCAGTCCACGCTGCTTCGAGCTGTTGGCAAAGGAGCTCAGTAGACGCTAGGGTGTCCTGGGGGTCTATCTTCCTGATCGCTTCCTTATCTGTTAAATCCTGCATAAGCGAATACTCAACGTCATGCTGGCTTTTCCAGCATCTCTTTTCACGATTGGAGATTCTGGATGCGGTCTCCTCAGGCGACCTTACCAGAATGACGAATTATGAATTTTCTCTATCCTTTTTTCGTTGTTCTTCTGTTTCGTCCGGTCTCTTATAGTCATCCTCTAGCCGATAGGTGGTGCCGATTTCTGGAGTTGAGACCTCAAAAATGTCACAATCTGTGACGCCGACAAGTCGGTGTTTTTGCCCGATAGCACAGGTATAACCTTCGTCTTCCTTTAGGTTTGTCTCTATAAGCGCGCCTTGTGGATTTTCCCAGACGATTTTTGCAAGGCCTGATTTTAAAATCCAGCTCTCTTGCTTTTTGTCATGGACTTGGAGGGAGAGTTTTTTTCCCGCGTTAATATGTATGATTTTTCCAGTATAGGGAAGATTGGCCGGAGTAAATATGATTTCATATCCCCAAGGTTTTTGAACTTTTTTAGTAAATGGGGTGTTCGTGAAGGATGATTTATCGAATTGTAGAGAGTCAGTCATAAGATTTGGTAGCTGCATGCTTTCTTTCTAATTTTGTGACTTTTTCTTTTAACTCTAAAAATTCAGATTTCTCTACTTTATGCTCATCAATGGAGACGCTAAGATCAGTTATTAGTTCTGCGATATCATCTGTAACCTTTTCTGCTGACCTAAGAACATCGTCTTTTGTGGCAAGCTGTTTTACAGCAACATTTATGATTGATTTTATTTGTTTTAAGTCGCTTGTGTTCATATAGTAACTCTACTCTTTTTTCGCAATACTTTCAATATAACGAACTAGTTCAGTTTTTTTTTGTTCCATAACTTCTTTTGTTAATGCCTCAAGGTTTAATCGCAAAAGCGGTTCAGTATTGGACGTTCGTACGCTGAAGCGCCATTCTGGATATGAGATTGCAATGCCATCAATGGTCGCGAGCTGCCCATCTTTATACTCTTCTTTTAGTTTTTCTAATATTTCGGCTGCATTTGTCACTTTGAAATTTATCTCTCCTGACTCATAGCTTCGTCTTAACTCCTCAACGACTTCTGAAAGCTTTTTACCCTCATTAGTCAGTACTTTCAAAACGCTTATTATCGTTGCTAGCTGGGACTCGGCGTTTCCGTTTGCTTTGTAATAATAGTG
>CAZSQB010000073.1:0-4624 GCA_964608945.1 uncultured Gammaproteobacteria bacterium | reverse complement strand
GTCGGAGGAGTGGGATTTTGAGTAGAAGCATCAAAAGTAACAATACTAAGTGGCTCGCCGGGCGCAGATCTGCCGATTGCAACTCCATTATCTTTACCATCAATTTTAATTTTGGTTCCGGTTACTATAAAACCTTCTCCTCCGTTAATTAATCCTTTTCTTTTTTGAAGTCTGAGTACAAAGTCAAGCCATGCTAACTCAGCAGGGCTACCCGACACAACTTGTATACCGCTATCGATATTGAGTGATCTCATGGCTGTAGATTTTCTAGTTACTAAAGTATTTAAATCACTAAGGGTTGGATTTTCTTTACTTGCTGGTAAGTAAAACTCTTCCGGCTTAACAGCCATCCACTTACGTTTAGAAGCGACTGTTTCAGCATTAGGCTGTCCTTCTGGAACTGTTAATGGGAGAATATCCAAACCAGCTTCTCTCAGATTTTCAATGGTCAAATCGGCTGGGATTTTAGTAACAAATAATCCTGCGTCTTCTAATTTAGCTCGAAGTTCTGGGGTGAGGTCTCCGGGGCCAACATGTTTTTCTCTTTCCTGATTTGCGCCGTACTTATTACCTGCTACACCTGCTCCCGCTATAGCTACTGCTGCGACTAGGCCTCTCTTAGCGGATCTTACAAAAAGCTCTCTTCTTGAAAATTCTTGTGCAGCAGGTAAGTTCAATGATAAAGCAAATTGGTCAGCTGATTGATGCGAGGATAAAAACCTTGGAAATCAACATCAAAGCGGAGATAAAGGCTTCGGAGGAGAAGCTTATGGGAGCGATCAAAGCCTCAGAAGATAGAATGATTAAGAAATTACAAGGCGTTGAAGACAAATTAGTAGCCTCACACCTTCCAGGTGGAATAGCTAGGCACTCATCACCTGGAAGGTTCAAGAGGATTGCGACCTCTTCGTTACTCGTCAAATCCTTTGGTGTATAATAACGCTGTATGGCGTACAACACAGTGGTTGCTGATAGGTTGAGGAGAATGCTTGGTGCGCTAAGCGGCAATGAATTGTCCTTGTTCATGAGGCAGTAGGCCAAAACTTGTTGGGAGATGTACGGCGTCTACCCTTCCGCTATTATGAACCGCAATTCGTGCGACGTTTGGATAGCTTTCCATTTCCCGTCTTGAGAATAAAAGGCCACTTGATAAGTCACCGACGATCACAAATCGAACGTGTGGCAAAGCGCCAGCAAGTAATTTTACTGTTCTTGCATTGTCATCGTAGTGAACAACATCAAATCCTCGCTCTACCAATTCAGTAAGTGCCCAGTATTTACTTTCCTCAGAACGGACTCCATCTGGTTTAAAGTAGATGTCCCGAAAATACCCAGCTATTCCTGCTTCTTGCAATTTTTCTCTTGTTAGTTTCACCATCTGCTCGTGATTTGGCCGACCAGTGTTGCCAAAAATTGCATCTGCTTGCATTCGTTCTACAATTGCGGCGAATTCAGGTTTTACTGATCTTCTAGCGTGGAGTTGCAGTTCTAGCCATTCGATAGGAGAAAG
Source organism: uncultured Gammaproteobacteria bacterium (assembly GCA_964608945.1). GTDB lineage: Bacteria > Patescibacteriota > Microgenomatia > Levybacterales > UBA12049 > CAYWEP01. The sequence continues at coordinate 3,114 of CAZSQB010000073.1, read as the reverse complement.
AGTATCTGACATCACTACTCTGTCGGCAAGAGTAACCTGTTTGTGTTCGGGAACAAATGGACGATTGTATTTCCAGGGAGTAAATACTGCGGTTTGGATTGGAATTCTCCCACCAAATACTACTCCGTCAAGATCAAGAGAAACTGCCTGCGCTCTTTCTACCACTATCGAGATTGTACAATTACTGTAAAGTTAAGTCAAAGCACTTGACCTTCCCCTAAAAATCGTATTAGATAAATATATGAAGCGTATTCTGCTCCCGCTTTTTATCCTCGCATTGGTATTCGTTTACGTCTTTCCCGCAGTTGCCGCGCCGAAGCCAAAAAAGCCAGCGGCGCCTTCCATTGCGATGACCACCACATTTAATAAGCCCAAAAATACTGTCAATGCATACTTTGGCAATTTGAAAAAAGTTAAAAAAGTGACATATACGCTTATGTATGACGCAAATGGAATAGGGCAGGGAGTAGAGGGGAGTTTCGTACCAGGGAAGAAAAAAGCAATTTCCAAAAGCTTTTATTTAGGTACCTGCTCCGGAAGAGTCTGCACCAAGCACCGAAATATCAATGATATTCGGCTCGAAGTAGTCACGAAGTTCACCAACGGCAAATCATCTAAAAAAGTAATTAGAGTAAAATAATCTCATAATCAACTCCTCAAAGTGTTATAATCTTCATTACTTTTGATGGCTAAAGATAGGAAAGAAGAGTATCTCTATTTAGGACGAAAACTAACACTTCATCCAGGCAACTACACGAGCATAGCTGTTAAAGACGATAAGTTACTATTTCCTCAAGCGCTTCTTTTTCGCAAAGAAAAAGAACTAACGAATTGGTATGTGCAGCAAGCAAAAAAGATTATCGCTTCCCAAGTTGCGAGGTTTGCAAAAGAGATGCAGACAAATTATAAAAGTCTGACCTTTTCAGATACTCACTCCAAATGGGGATCATGCACGCATGACAACCGATTGCAATTCAGCTGGCGGCTTGTGATGGCGCCGCTTCTTGTCTTAAATTACGTCGTCATCCACGAACTCGCGCACACGCTTGAAAAAAATCACACACAGTATTTTTGGATGAAAGTCCGTCGATTCAATCCGTCCTACAGGCAGCAAATCAAATGGCTCAAAGAACATGGCGAGACACTGGCAGAAAGCGTCTAGCTCCTGGCTACAGTATCCCTAAAAAAATAGTGAAATCTTTAGGCTGGAAAGCTGGACATACTATCATAGTTCATGTAGATTATAATGAAGGAAAAATAATTCTTGAGAAGAAGAAATAGTGTTTTTGAAATGTTATAAAAATTATGAAGAATATTAAGCAAGAAATGCAACTAATGCTTGAGGAAAGACAGCAAGAAACAACAGAAAGCTGAAAATAAAAATGATAGACTAAGAATATGAGGAGAATTCTCTATGAACGAGTCTCTTAAAAGATGGTTAAAAGCGTTTGTAATTTCTTTGATTGTTATTCTTATTCTTTCTCTCTATCTCTATATACGTCGGGGATATTACAATATATACCTTATCAATAAAGTTTTTGGATCAAGCGCAGCGGTTCTTGCTGGCGTAACGCTTCTTATTGGACCGCTTAGACGGATTCCTTTCGTGGTTTCTTTGATGACAATGAGGCGTCAGATTGGATTGTTGGCATTTGGTTTTGCGCTGCTTCATATATTTTTTTCAATCTATCAATCCGAGCGATTTGCCTGGTTTTCGTGGTATTTCAATGAATGGATCCCCATTCTCTTTGGTATTCTTGCAATTTTGACCTGGGGATATATGACATATATCTCGAGGAATACAAAAATCCAGGAGTTGGGAGCTGATGTATGGAAGAAGCGTTTAAGTATTGCCGGTAAAATAGGTTTCCTGGCTATTTTTCTCCACCTTACAATCATGAAGTATCAAGGATGGATAAAGTGGTTGCATGGTGAGGTAAAACAGACGCCAGAGCTTGCTAATCCATCATATCCTCCGGCAAGCATTTTTGTATTTCTTTTCATGTGTACCGTGATTATCTACCGCATTTTCACTTTCTTCAAATATAGAAAGAATAATGTACAAGAGGGAAAGTAATGGAAGATTTACTTATTATCGGTGCCGGGCCCGCAGGACTTGCTGCCTCAATTTACGCATCGTGTTTCCACCTCAAACATCACGTCATAGGCAGTAGCATTGGTGGCCAGATGTTACTTGCGCCAGATATCATTAACTATCCGGGATTTGTGGAAATATCTGGAAAAGAGTTGACAGAGCGTATGGTTGCACAAGGAAAAGCTCGAGGCGGACAGATTGTGGAAGACTCAGTCGTTTCTCTAAAAAAAGATGGCGATCATTTCACAATCCAAACAAACAGCAAAGTCACGTATTCAGCCCAGGCAATTATCATCGCCACCGGAACAGAGCGGAAAAAGCTCAATGTTCCCGGTGAAAAAGAGTATACGGGCAGGGGAGTTCATTACTGTGCAACATGTGGACGACAAGATTACGCGAACAAAGTCGTTGTGGTTGTCGGAGGAGCAAACGCAGCTGCACAATCGGCACTGCAGCTAGCCCAAGCTGCAACAAAAGTTTTCATTTGTTACAGAGGACCGAAGCTTCGTTGTGATCCTGAGTGGATAACCCAGATAACACGACATCCAAATATAGAGATTATTTATAACACGGTTGTAAAAGAAGTTATGGGGGACGGGACAAGGATAACGAGTATAAAAGTCTTGCAAAATAATACTGAGCAGATGATTCCGGTTGAGAAAGTATTTGTTGAAATAGGGGGAGTTCCAGGAACAGCACTCGTTATGCCACTTGGAGTAGAGCTGGATGCCGGGGGTTTTATACGGGTAAACGAGCGGCTGGAAACGACAGTTCCTGGAGTTTTTGCAGCTGGGGATTTAGTAAGTTATGGGTTGTCGATAGAACAAATAACAACAGCTGTCGGTCTTGGGGCGAGAGCTGCGGCGTCAGCATTCGCGTATCTGAAAAAAACAAAGGCCCCATCTTTATGGGGACAAACCTTGACATCTATGTAACTGTTGTATATACTATAGTTACAATGCAGACAGTAATTCATATTAAAGCGGATCGCGAAGTTAAAGAAAATGCACAAAAAGCAG
>CAZSQB010000072.1:0-4670 GCA_964608945.1 uncultured Gammaproteobacteria bacterium | reverse complement strand
AAATGTCAAATTTCAAATATCAAATTTCAAATGTGGTGCAACGCATTGGAAATTGGAAATTGGAAATTGGAAATTGGAAATTCAATCGTGGCTTTACACTCATTGAGCTTATTATTGTCGTAACTATCATCGGCATCCTCTCTTCCCTGCTCCTTTCCAATCTGGTCGGGATTCGGGGAAGGGTGAGGGATGGGCAAAGAAAATCAGATTTGGCGCAAATAAAGCAGGCGCTTGAGATTTATAGGAGCGATACTGGGGCATACCCTCTTGATTCTGGTGAGTTAAATCTCAGTCGGTGTGGAGAAAAATTTGAATCTCCTACCAATGTATACATGCAGAAAATTCCCTGTGATCCGTTAAATACATCCCCATATACGTATCAATATGTATCAGTTGATGGCGTGACGTATACACTTTCTACGTGTCTCGAGAACATTACCGATGCGAAAAAAACCGATCCGAGTTATGCTCCCCCGTGTGATGGTACAAACAATTGGTCATACACATTGACGAACCCATAGGAGAAATGTCAAATGTCAAATGTCAAATTTCAAATAAATACCAATCATCGGATATTGGATATTGGAAATTGGATATTGGAAATTCCCCGCCTCAGCGGGGCGGGTTTTACGCTGATTGAGCTTCTTGTTGTGGTCTCACTCATGGGTGTTATGATATTTGTTACCCTTGTTAGCTACACAAATTACACGACACGGCAGACCTTGAAAACAGGCGCTGATGAGCTAAGGGAAACTCTGAATCTTGCGAAGTCTCGCGCTCTCTCTCAAGTCAAGCCAGATGCATGCGGTACTGACGACGCTCTTGAGGGATACAGGGTGCAAATTTGCGATGTCCATGGGGCTTCGTGTATGAGTACGAGTGACTATGAACTACAAGTAGCATGCGGTGGAAGATCGTATTTAGTAGGACCGAAAAGGTTGCCGCAAAACGTGTCTTTTGACGCGAGTGAAACCGATAGGACTTCTTTCTTCTTCCCTGTTCTCTCGCAAGGAGTTGAGACACCAGGTGTCGTTGCCTTGTCTGGATTTGGAAAATCACTTACTATTACCGTTGATACATTGGGAAATGTTATATTTTCTCCATAGGATCACTATGAAAAGATTGCTACTCTTAAACGGGCAAACATTGATTGAGGCTGTTGTCGCACTCGCGCTTGTCGGCTCAATTGTCACAGGGATCTCAATAGCAGTATCATCATCCTTAAGTAGCGCCGACTTTAGTAAAAATCAGCATCTTGCAACAGGCTACGCAAAAGAGGGCATTGAGATAGTGAGATACCTTCGCAATACTGACTATAACGCTTTTGCAACCAAAAGCGGCATCTATTGCCTCCCGATTGGAAGTTCTACCCTAGATACGCAAGGAAAATGTCCACCTGCGGCACAGACGGACCAGTTTGTGCGGGAAATTGAGATTTTGCCAAATGCCTGCGATGCTGCTACAGGCGCTACCAAAGTGACAACGTCTGTTACTTGGAGTAGCAGTAAATGTAAGGGTGCGGGCAGCAGGTATTGTCATGTATCAGATAATGTCACCTGTTTTACAGATTACACAGTACAACCACCACTCTAAGATGAAATTTCAAATAAGTACCAATTATTGTTCATTGGAAATTAGAAATTGGAAATTTGAAATTCCCCGCCTCAGCGGGGCGGGTTTCACCCTCATTGAGGTTCTGGTTGTTATGGCGCTTTCCGCTGTTGTTGGGACAATCGTTTTTAGCATTGTCTTTACAACGCTTCGGTCATACAATAAAGCAAATTCTGTGACACTTGTTCGGCAAAATGGCGATAATGCTATTTCACAAATGTCGCGTCTGATCCGATCTGGAAAATCGTTTCAAGGCGTGGGTACAGGCGACGAGACCTTCACGACTATTTGTCCACAGAGAGGTCCTGCTCCCCGCTACTCAGAAGTAAAGCTTACTTCGTTTGACAATACAGACATTGTCTTAAGCTGTAAAAATGATACTATTACCCTTAACGACGTATCCCTCATCAACACCACTGAGGTCGCGTTGGGAGAGGGGGAAGAATCCTGCTTTTTTGCCTGTACACAAAGCACACCATCTGACGCGCCGCGAATTGACATCAGCTTTACCCTTTTTCGAAAAGACGCAAATAATGTCATTGATACGCATACCAAGCTTGATTTTCATACTTCTGTCATTCCGAGAAATATAATACAGTGATTTTCAATGACAATCAGAAGCAGCTTCAAGAGGGGTTATAATAGCATTATCCATGTCCAGGAGGACGAGTAGGTGTAGGAATCGGATAAGTAGCGTAAGAATCCATTAATAAATTAAATTCTACTGCAACATCATGCAAATCTGGTGCAAAACGAGCCCGCTCATCCTTACTTCGAGACTCCAAGAGGTCATACGCAGGCTGGCACACGAGCCCTATTACATTTTTATCGGATTTGAGCTTATCTTTTTTCTGTTCATTATAGTCATGGTAGAGCCTACCGTGTCTTTTTATCATTTCCTGAGGTTCATACCGTGCGAGGTAGACGAAAGCGGCAACAGCATTTTCTGGTCTTTCAACATTTAATAAAAAATTTGCAATACCAGCAAGGCTTTGATCATAGCTTTCAGGGTTGAGCATGAAGTTATAAAGCGTTGGCTCGTAACCTTCAGGCATATCAGGGATTTCGTACCCTGGTTTTGTCAAAAATTCTTGTAGTCCTTTTATTCGATCATTCATGGTCTTTAGCGTCGGGACCATCGCCTGCCTATTATCAAGAACATTTTCGGCATGACGCGCAAGGTATCGGGAAAGCTCATAAAACGAGAGTTTATTCCTTTTATCAGAAGAAAACAAAAGATCAGAAGGGAGTGAAACGCCAAATCTACTTATCCGATCATCTGTCGCGTCAGTCGAAATCACAGTACCATACGCAGAATCAGGAAGTCGTATTACCATATTCGGTCTGTATTCAGGAGCAAAGAATGGATCAAACGCTTCCAGTTGAGCAAGTAAGTCATCTGCATCAGCAGTATTTGCGAACGGATCTTCAAAAACAATACGTTGTTTTCCCGAATCTGCATAGATCGGGTAACGCTTGACTTCCGGAGTAACAAAGTATGGCTGTCCAAACGTTACACCATCTGGTGTCTCTTCAAAATACACGAGCGTTGGCGGAAAGCCTGTGGGCAATACCTTCATACGGTACTGCACCTGTCCGTCTGGTCTTTTTATTCTCTGTACGCCCTTTAACTCGGGTTCTCCTTGCGATGGAATTCTTAAAACTTGTTTATCATTTTCTGCGCCTTCATACGCCACAAGCCATCCATGCGCACGAACATTGGGATTAGGTTTTGCCCCTATCTCTCCGACGAAAACATTTAACCCTTCAACAGTGGGATTTCCTGCACCTTCTATGCTTCCCTCTTTGATGACAATACCTTCTAGGTGCCGTTCAGGTAGCGCAGTTGAGGCATCGGCTGACCCATTATTAGCTGCAGGTGAATTCCAAACTGGAAGCCTCCGGGCCATATCTGCACCTGTTTTTACTATTAAGGCAGCTGCAATAGCACCAAGCCCGATAAACTTTCTCCGATCCACTATCTGCTTATCGAGTCGCTGCTGGACGCTTTGTGGGTATGGCACAAAAGTTCCAGTCGTGTCAAACATTCCTCTTGACGTATCAAGTAACCCAGAAAGCTCTCCAGAAGGTTTCGCTGAAGCAAAAGAGGCATCTGTTGTAACAGATGGTGCAGTTTGGGGGTTACTTTCACGACTGCGACCAAACATAATATATAAATTATATTACATATCTTATAGTATGTCAAGGGGATCCCTACCTTGACTATTTTCTTACAGACCTCTTTAATAGAATTAACATATTTTTCTACTTAATTATTAGCACATCCAATAGGAAATGACAATCAGAAAAATACTACCTATCTTATTTATACTCTTTTTTGCAGTCATTATTCTTGTTGGTTTCTATTTTTATAATTCGCGCAGAGAGATACAGGTTGTTGGAAATAAGTACTACAACATAATATACAAGGAATCAGCACTTTTCAACGAGCATCTTAATGAGTTGGGCGTATGGAAAAAAAATAATCCAGAAATATATAAAATAAATAAAGGGAACCAAACTATTCAGCTAATTCGTATTGAAATTACAGATAAGGAACAGCGATTGTATAAAAGTTTTGATTCTATTGACACTCAAAAAATATTTAGCAGCTCAAGCTCATTTGTTGACGATAAAGGCACGCTGCACGTAGTCATTTATCTGAATCCTGAGCTAGCAAATGCATCAGATATTGAATTCGCCAACACAACGTTTCTCTTTTCAGTACTAAATAGTCTCTATGTAAGCACCCACTCTGGCGTGTCTCCTGATGAAGTGTATGAAAAAGGCAGGCACGATTTGGGCACATTCTATAAAAACCCAAAGGCTAGGCCATTTACTATATCTATAAAACAATGAGAAAAGTCATTCTAACATTTTCTGTATTTCTGCTCCTTTTTTCTTTGTTTGGTATGTTACATTATTTTCCATCTCAAGCATTTGCAACACACAACCAAGGTAAGTGCGGCATTCATTGCAGCATGCCAGATGGTAGCGTTTGTCCACCTGGCCACGGTTCAGCTTGCCAATGCGTTGATACGTGTGACACTGGCGGCGGT
>CAZSQB010000071.1:0-4704 GCA_964608945.1 uncultured Gammaproteobacteria bacterium | reverse complement strand
TCCAAATCTTAGAACGATTTTGCGCTATATCTTTACAGACGAGTTGTTACCGGTCGACTACGAAGAACGACCATTTTTTTCTATCATTCTCAATGTTACGTTTAGATTATTCGGAAGGCTCATTACACGGTATCCTCCACCCGAGCAGGTAAACATTTCGATACACCCTGACATTTTTATCTGGTATGTGCTCACAGTAGTTCTCGTCCTTTTCTCGCTGTTCTTCTTTGTCAAAATGAAATTGTCTTTGGCAAAGATATTGCTTGGCACATGGTTTGTTTTAGGAGTTGGTTTATTTGGGTTTTATAAAGATTACATTTATGACTACCATTTCGGCTTTATGTTCCCTTTGCCGTTTCTCCTGGTGGCAAATGCGTTAAAAGATATCGTAGAAATAAGGAACACGAAAGTGTTCAAGATCATCGCTTTGTCACTACTCGCCGTTTTGGTTATATTTAATATGCTTGGGAATCCTTTCCGTTATCTGCCAAATAGACAAAAAGACCAGGTGAAGCAGATTGCGGAGTTTGTTATTTCCAAAACCGATAATAAACCCTTTAATTTCGCATTACTGACCCAGGGTAATTCCGATCATGGGTACCGCTACTTTATGGAATTGACGGATAAAACACCGACAACTATTGAGAATCCGCAAATAGATCCGCAAAGGTCATCGGTTACCGATCAATTGCTGGTTGTTTGTGAGGATCCGCAGTGTCATCCTTTGGGAGACTCATTGTGGGAGGTTGCGGGGTTTGGTAGGGCGGAAATTGCCGGGGAATGGCAGGTATCGGTAGTGAAAATATATAAACTTGTTCACTACAAAGACTAGCAAACGGTACAGCTTATAGGATCAGTAACCGCTAGAGTTCTCCGAAGATAGTATCGCTTTTAAAACGTTATTAATTTTACTTCAGGAAATTACGTGTACGTTTTTCAAACGCCTTCAGCCAGAAGGGTTATATAGTTTAATCCTGTTTGTTCTGTTGAAAATCATTTGTATTTCATATACAGTAATATAAAATTAAACTATAGACGTGTTATGCGCGCACTGCAGAAACTCATAGAAGATAAGAAGTCAACTATAGGAGTAGTTGGGGTGGGGTATGTCGGTAGCGCATTGGCTCTTGCGACTTCATCTGTCGGTTTTAAAACGATCGGTTTTGAGATTGATCAGAAAAAAATTAAGCAGATTAAGAATCTGAAAAAAAAGCTGCTTACGGCTACAAACGACAAGTCGCAACTGAAAGACTGCAACATTATTTGTATTTGTGTGCCAACCCCTGTCTATAAGGATAAATCACCTGATTTTCGTTATCTGACAAAAGCAGCTTTGGAGATAGCAAAGTATCTTTGTAAGGGACAACTGATAATTATTGAAAGCTCAGTAAACCCCGGAGCGACCAGAACTGTTGTTTTACCGCTTTTGGAAAAATCGGGGCTGAGAGCTGGGAAAGATTTTTATTTGTCATTTTCACCTGAGAGAGTTGATCCGGGCAATACAAAATACCAGTTAGCAGATATCCCGAAAGTTGTGGGTGGATACGATGAAGAATCAAAGCAGTTGACAGTGGCTTTTTACTCCTATTTCATAAGAAAAGTTGTTCCGGTTTCGTCGCTTGAGACAGCCGAGTTAACGAAGATTTTGGAGAATACCTATCGATTTGTCAATATTTCTCTTATTAATGAGATTGCAGATTACGCAAAGGCCATAGGTGTTGATATCTGGGAAGTTATCGATGCAGCATCGACAAAGCCATTTGGTTTTCAGTCGCACTATCCGGGGCCGGGGATTGGCGGACACTGCATACCGGTTGATCCTTACTATCTTCTCCAGGATGCGCAAAGGCTTGGGATTCACCTTGGTTTAGTGAAAGCTGCGGGAGAAGTTAACGAGAGACAGCCAAAGAAAGTCGTTAGACGAACACTTGAAATCTTACGAAAAACAAACGGTAAGAAGAAAAATCATAAAGTGTTACTGGTTGGTGTATCGTATAAATCTGACGTTTCCGATGTTCGCGAGTCTGCGGCTTTGAAGATTTGGGAATTATTTAACAAGAAGGGAGTAGATGTTTCATATCATGATCCATATGTTACAAAAATAAATGGGTATTCCTCGGTTGATCTGAGAGATAAAGTAATTAATGCGCACGATTTAGTAGTGATTATTACGGATCATTCAAGTATTCCCTATGACAACTTGACCAAATACAACAAACCGATTCTCGATACAAGAAATGTCTTTAAAAAACTAAAAAGTTCTCATCTCTTCCGCATATGAGAAAGGCGTTGGTGACAGGTGGTGCAGGATTTATCGGCACAAACCTGTGTAAAAAGCTTCTTTATCTTGATTATCAGGTAGTTGCTATTGATAATTTTATAACCTCCTCTGGCAGCAATCTGCAATTGTTTTCCGTTGATCCAAGATTTACCTTTATCAAGCACGATATCACAGAGGCGTTCTCCAAAGAGCAATTATCTCAGCTGAAAACTGTGCATTTTATTTTTCACCTCGCTTGTCCGACAGGAGTACCAAACATTGTAAAGCTGGCAGAGGAGATGCTTTTGACTTGCTCACTTGGCACGCGAAATGTTTTGGAGCTGGCACGAATGCTTCATGCTAAGATTGTTTTTACGAGTTCGTCAGAGGTATACGGTGATCCGAAAGAATTCCCCCAAGACGAAAGCTATACTGGGAATGTCGATCCGCTCGGTATCCGAAGCCCGTATGAGGAGGGAAAGCGTTTCGCAGAAAGTTTGCTTGGTATGTATGTAAAGAAGTATGGAATTGACGGAAAGATTGCCCGAATATTTAATACATACGGGCCGTATATGTCTTCAGATGATACGCGAGTAATACCGACTTTTTTACGTCAAATAAAAAATAATCAGCCCCTCACGGTTTCCGGAAAGGGTCTCCAAACCAGAACGTTTTGTTATGTTGACGATTTGGTTGAAGGATTGATACTGGTTATGAAGAAAGGAAAAAAAGGTGAAGTGTACAATTTGGGTAGCGATGAGGAAATCCCGATTATCGACTTAGCAAATCTTCTTAAGAGGAGAATAAAGAAAAATGCTAAGATACGGTTTATCAAGAGGCCTACACATGATCATAATCGTCGTTTGCCATCGCTCAAAAAAATAAAAAAGCTTGGCTGGAAACAAAAAACCAGTCTGGAAAAAGGGATAGAAAAGGCGTTGCGATGGTAAGATAAAACGACGATAGCGATGCCGTATGGATTTTTAGTGGACCGGGAACGTTTTTCAAACCGCTTGGCAACGGAGAACCGCAATGGATGGCGTAGATGGATCGGTACAGATGGATAATTGCTGCAAGGTTTTCCTTTTATACAGCGTAATCATTTTTATGTTATGTATCAGCGTATTGTTTTTAATTAGCATTCGGGATAGAATCACAACTACATGAAACCGATCTCACCATTCGGATTACCGTTGGGAATAAGTGTAACAGTTTGGTCAATCATCGGGTTTGCACGATTTGTCCATGAGAAATTTTTTCAACGAAAAGCACTAAAAAAAAGTGTCTTAAAAGTTTCAGATATTGCAGTTTTGCTTCCTGCTCACAATGAAGAGTTGGTCATCAGAGAGGCGATGCAAGCATTAAAAGCACTAGTTCGTCCAAAACAGGTTTATATAGTCTCTGATGGTTCAACTGATAAAACATTTCGTCGTGCGCGGATGGAAGGTTGCCATGTTTCATATCTTCTACCAGGTCGGGGTAAAGCAAAAGCTTTGGTATATCTTCTCAAACGATTTAATCTTTATGAAAAATATAAGCTTATTTTTATTGTTGATGCAGATACACTAATTGACAAAAATGCGTGTAAATATGCATTACCTCTTTTTAACGATCCAGAGGTTGGAGTAGTATTTGCGAGTTCGCAGATTAAATGGCCACGTCATTTCGTTCCAACGCTTTCTCTTTATTTTGTTTCTTATCGGGACAGACTCAACAGAATGCTTCAGTACTGTTTCGTCTATGGACAGACATGGAAGTACACAAATGTAAACTACGTGATTCCTGGGTTTGCAACAATATACAGATCAAAGATCTTAAAGCAGCTTGAGATTGACACGCCGGGGTTACTTATTGAAGATTTCAATCTTGCGTTTCAATTCCACAAAAAAAAACTCGCAAAAATTGCTTATAACCCGGCAATGATCGGCTGGGATCAGTACCCGACTAATATTGCTGATTACTGGAAACAAGTGAGGCGCTGGAATATTGGTTTTTTTCAAACAGTTAAAAAAAACGGCGTCTGGCCATCTTTTTTTTGGTTGACGCTTGGGGTATTCACTATAGAAGTACTCCTTCACTCAGTTTTTCTTCTTTTTCTTCCCGTAGTCTTACTGTCGTATCTTTCGCCCTTTTTCCCTACTATGCGAGGACTCTTTGATCCGTTCACCAAGACATATAGCCTACTCCCTTTCTATAAAAACTTGACACTTGGAGATATTTTTGTAGGAGTGTTTTTAATTGATTATCTGTTTACCGTGGTAATTGGGCTTGTTAATAAAAAACCACAATTTTTATTCTATGGAATTTTCTTCTTTTTTATGCACTTTGTGACATCATTGATTTTACTCAGCTCAATCGTTCCTGGTTTTTTTAAATCTTCCAGCGGCCGTTGGATATCCCCTAAGCGGTTCAATGCTGCTTGATTATGGACCATAGCCTCTCAT
>CAZSQB010000070.1:0-4768 GCA_964608945.1 uncultured Gammaproteobacteria bacterium | reverse complement strand
TAAAGCTTCATTCAGACAGTCAGATTACGATTAACAATTTTAAAAAACCGCTTGAGAAGATAAAGGAAAATAGAGATATTTTTACTAAAATTTATGATGTTGTTAAAACACATCACCTCACCGTTGTGTATCAGAAAGTCGCAGGCCATTCGGGTGATGAAAATAATGAACGAGCCGACCGTCTCGCCAATGGTTTAGTGGGGATTTCTTCATAGATTCCTTACTTGACTTTGAAGAGGAATTTTTCTATTGTATATGTGACTTATGCGGCTTCTTACAAAGCTTCTTGATTTTCTCCCTGAAAAAATAGCCTACGCGCATTGTGACATACCCTGTGGTATTTACGATCCCCACCAAATGCAGCTTGCGGCGCATACGGTCATTCGGATGATAAGTATGATCAATGATTTAAAAGTTAGCAGTGAGAACCCTTCCTTTGAAGAGAGAAAAAAGATCATCCATCAAGTTTCTAGGCTGACAAAAGTAAAAGAAGAACATGCGGAGATTGTGAAGCATGAGGCACGAGTGCTATGGGGAGACTACTTTAAAGAAGAGCACCTCAAAGAGTATCCTGATTTGCATTCACTGGTATTTAAGACCTTAAAGCTTGCTTCAAAGGCGCGGCAGGGTATAGACAGTCAAGCAGCAAACGAGCTTCTGAAGAACACTCAGGAGATAGCGGAGATATTTTATAAAACAAAGGGTGTGACACCTGTGCGGGTGAAGTCTGTGTATCCGACTGGGCTTGAGATTGTTCTTCATAAGTAGATGCTTCTTCTTTCTCGCTTTCGTATTGTTGGTCATAGCATGCAACCGACAATCTCTCCAAATGAAACAGTATTAGTGAGTAGCCTTCCCTATGTTCTTGCTCATCCGAAAAGAGGTGATATTATTGTATTTAAGGACGAAAAGAGTAAGAGCGTGATGATAAAGCGGATCACACAGATAACAGCTGACGGATATATTCTTAGTGGAGACAATATAAATGATAGCATGGACAGCAGAAGGCTTGGGGTTATAAAAAGAAAGGCAATTTTGGGAAAAGTTATTGCTATTTTCCAAACATAATTCTTACTTGCAATTACTGGTGTTTGTTTGTAGAATATTTCCGACACTTACTGTGTTAAAAACCACATATATTTTTCCTTCTGACATAATGCATGCCTATACGGCAGCAAGCTTTTTTTCTTTTTCTCGTATAACAAAGTAGACGTATGGATTTTTTGATTCTGAATCTTGTCCTGCTTTCTCTCTGCGTTTTCTTACTTCTCATTCTTTCTATGGTCTGGCCGCCTGATAGTCCGTGGGCGCCGTGGTGGCGGACGGGGCGATGGATCGCTCGGGCAATTTGCAGACTTGGAGAAGTTTCGAAAAAAGACGTGGTCTATGATCTTGGGTCTGGGGATGGAACAGCGCTTCTTATAGCAGCAAAAGAATTTGGAGCACATGGAGTCGGGATTGAAATAGACCCGCTGCGGGCAACGATCGCAAGAGCCCGCATACGCGCGGCAAAATTGCAAGATAAAATCCGTATTATCAGACAGAATTTTTTTAAAGTTCCGATCAACGATGCCACGGTTATTTTCGTTTATTTGGTGCCAAAAGCGCTGCTTCGACTGAAGCCAAAATTTCTCAGCGAGCTAAAACCCGGAACGAGAATTGTCAGCTATCGGTATGAGATTCCGTATTTGCCTTTAAAGAAAAAAGACGAAGTGCACCAACTATACCTCTATACTATTCCGGCGGGTAGCAAGAAAAAAGATTGAGCCTATTCTCAGATCCTTCTGTTTTAACTGGAACGCTTCCTTTGAGGATGCAAGCTGTTTTTATTTTTTCTTTATTGAAAATTCCGCCAGTAATGTCTTCTTGAACGTTGAATGTGGGGTAGAATACACCGGGAGCTATGATCATTGCGTGTTGGTTTATTGCGTCAGTGGTCAAACTATCTGCGTTCAGAAATCCTTTTCTAAATATATTTTCATTTGTGTCAACAATGTTATTCAGCAACGGTGTTTGGGTGAGGTAGGCGAGAGCTGGGGCGATGCTGTTGACACCATACAGAACAGGCGGATTTTCTTTGCGGATGAGAGAAAGTAATTGATCTGCTTGTTCAACTTTTTGTAAGGTTCGATACGAGGAAAAGTAGATAATAAGATTAATCAACAAAAAAATAACGACAATCGTTGGCACGACCATTTTTTGGATATGAAATTTCTCCCGCAAGAATAACTGTAGGTTGGCAAACGAAAGACATAAGAAAGGGACAATAAAATTAAGATATAAGTAGTAGATGTCTTGGTAAACAATAATAAAAAGAAGTGAGAAAAGCGAGAGAAGACTAAAGAACAAATATTTTCGTACCATAACAAGACTAGAGAGCAGCGAGACAACTAACAAAAAGTCGTGTCTAAGGAAAAACCACAAAATATTTGTTTTGCTTATCCCTTGTGAGCGGGTGAGTGAGTAGAGAAAGACATCTCGTATCAGATCGTTTCGCGCAAGGATGAGCGAGGGAAGGAGAATAAGAAACGTTGCGCCACCAACGCCGAGCAGAAACAGAAATAAATTTTTGTAGTCTTTTATGGCAAGCGTTATAACGATTGCAAGAAAAACAGGCAGAAAATATGCTTTGGTCAGGAGTGCAAGTGCGATAAAAACTCCTCCAAATACATACTTTTTCTTTTCAAAAATCAATAAATAGCTCAGTATTGCAAAAAGCGATGCAAGAAAAACGCCAGTTTGGTGATCTGTGGTCGTAAGGATGATAAAAGAGAAAAGATATAAAAGGGAAGTGGTAAGTGCGATAAGTTTTTCTTTGGTCTTTTTGAGGACAAGGTAAAACAACAAAAATGAAACAATTGATGCCTCAATTGCTGCTGTAATGTAGTACCAAGAAAGCGATTTGCCAACTATATAAAAATATATCATTGAAACGTATGGGAGAACAGGGAAGTTAGTAAAAAAGATGTCTTTATACAGCACTTTTCCTTGTAACAGCTGATACGCTGTGTAGAAGTAAATGTTGGTATCTGAAAGCCTGATACTAAGATTTGTGATCTTAAGAAATAAGAAAATACCAATAACAATCAGGATAGGCAGGTATCGCTTCATTTTTTCACGCGAAGGTAGAACCACCGTAACTTATCAGTCAGCTTATACAACTGATAAAGCAAGGGGTTTATTATAAGATCATAGCTTCCGATGAGCTCCGCGAGTTCTGGGCCATAGCCTTGCTTGAATCTATGGAATCCGTGCCAAGGGTCCTTGGGGTCGGCATCTGGGCCTAAAGACCCCCACATGTCAAATTTTTTGCATCCTAATTTTTTGCCAAAGCGGATTGCTTCCCACATCATGAGATTGCTGGCCATCACTTCCCTACTTTGATTACTAGAGGCTCCATAGGGATAATACAATGTGTCGTGAAAGACAAATATGATCCAGGCAACTAATATTTTGCCCTTATAGGTGGCTGTCAGGAGGTGGGCGGAAAGCTGATTTTTTTCCATTTTCCATTTTCCATTTTCCATTTTCGGTTTTAAGGTTTCCCACATCAACCGGTGATACTGTTTGCTATGGGCGTAAAAACCCTGTCTTTTGGTCGTTTCCCAGGTGAGTCTGAGATATTCTTCAAATGCTTTGTCTGAGTCATCTTCTTGTACAGTAACGCCATGTTTCTGCGCGACACGGATGTTGTAGCGGGTCTTTGGATGCATGTTTTCGAGCAGCTCTTCTTCTGATTTGGTTAAGTCTAAAACAAAAGTATATTTAGTAAACAGTGGATGCGCGGACGATGTGATATTAGGGTATTGTGATATTAGGGTATTAGGTGAAATTTCTTCTTGCTTAGTATCTTTATATCTTAATATCTTAGTATCTCTTCTAACATTCGGTTCCAACTGTATAAAAACACACTTTTCACTCTCCCCTATTTTTTGTAACTCTTCAAGTACTTCCCTGCTTGGCAATCCCCCTTTTGGTAGGTAGCCAATATTCCAAGTAGTGTGGGGAATTTTGTGAATTGTTAGTTGAAATCCGTCAACTAATTTTCCATTCTTCTCCACTCCCCTTCTTATGACTTTTACACCCGTTTTCTCCCGAAACTCCCCCCACTCATATGCTTGGAGAGGGTGAGTTGAGATCTTGTTGTAGTTTTCTTTTTCTTGAGGAGAAACTGTTTGTAAATTCATACTCCTATTGTAGCAAATGAGAGCTTTCTAAACTCGTCAGATAAAGTGCTATAATTGCGCTATGGTAAAGATGAATTTTAGAAATCCGGTCCTTGAGAAGATTGTTAGGCGTTTTAAGTGGACAAGAAATAATACTTCGCAGCTTTTTGATAAGGCAGAAGAGAATGAGATTTTGGATTTTAAGCCATCTTCTTCTAAGCAATCAAAAGACGATTTCCAGCCTGTTATTTATCAGTTCCAATGCATTATTACAACAACAGATACATATTACCGCAAGCTTATCAATGCAAGAGATACGCAGTTTGGAGTCTTTGTTGATGGAGAGAAAATACTTCCTAAAAAAGAGCTAGAAAAAGAGATGGTTAAAGACGCTTTAAAGACGCAAATAGGTCAATTGGAAGTATTGTTGAAACCGTATGATGAGGCATTACTAGATAGACATATTAAAACTATCTTAACAATCTCTGATCATGAGTACTTACACCAAGGGGAACTAATACTAATGTTTCGAGAAGCTGGGGTAGATTTTCCTCCACGATTTAAAACTGCCTGGGCATTATAGCTTAGAAAAAGTCGGTTGA
>CAZSQB010000069.1:0-4794 GCA_964608945.1 uncultured Gammaproteobacteria bacterium | reverse complement strand
AAATGGTTCGACAAGCTCACCACAAGCAAATATAAATTGTTTACCCTGAGCGAAGTCGAAGGGTTTCGGATTTCGATATTCGTACTTCGAATTTAATGGAGTAGTCTCCATTGTAACATATGAAAAAGCTCTACGTTGTTGCGAACTGGAAAGCGAATAAGACGAACCTTGAAGTCAAGGAATGGCTTCAAGGAATTTCAAATGTCAAATTTCAAATGTCAAATGTCCAACGCAAAGAAATTATTATTTGCCCGGGGTTTCATCTTTTGTCGACTGTTAAAGCGATTATAGAGCAGTATAACTTGCCGTTTAAAGTTGGTGCGCAGGATGTATCGCCATTTGACACAGGCGCGTATACAGGAGAAGTCGCAGCAGAGCAATTAAAGGACCTTGCTCACTATGTCATTATCGGTCATTCAGAACGAAGGAAAAATTTTCATGAGGATGATGAAATGATTGCGAAAAAAGTCGCAATGACAAACGAAGCTGGTTTGACACCACTACTTTGTGTTCAAGGGAAAGAAACACCTGTCCCACAAGGGGTACAAATTGTCGCGTATGAACCGGTATTCGCTATTGGCACAGGCAATCCAGATACGCCTGAGAACGCAGATACAGTTGCAAAGGAGATAAAAGAGAATCACAAGGTAGAGTCTGTGCTGTATGGCGGAAGCGTTACAGCAGAAAATGTCGCAGGCTTTACGCATCAGGAGCATATTGATGGCGTGTTGGTCGGTGGCGCAAGTCTTGACGTATCTTCATTCATGAAGATAGTGCAAAACGCATAAAACAAACCCTCATCCTATCATCCTCTCTTCTTCGGGAGGGGGATAAAAGGAGAGGGAAATTATTATATGAGGAGAAGGCTTGGAAGAGGGCAGTTGGATCTTCGAAAAAAAGCACTCGCAGTTTTATTAATCGCGATTTTTCTTGTCGTTGGTATCTTTCTTTTGTGGTTAATACAGTACGCACCGGTTTTGTATGAACTGACGTTTAACAAAAAGATAGAGCTTAAGAAATCAGATGATCAACGCGTCAATATACTCATTTTAGGTATTGGTGGCGGCAGGCACGAAGGGCCGAATCTCACTGATACGATAATCTTTGCAAGCATTGACCCTGTGACCAATAAAGCAACGCTTGTATCAATACCTCGAGATATGTGGGTGCCTGAATTGTCGGCCAAAGTAAATACTGCATATTCAACAGGCGAGGCAAAACGGAAAGGCGGCGGGTTGGTCTTGGCAAAAGCAATGGTCGGAAAACTGCTCGGACAAGAGATTGATTACGGCGTTCGGGTGGATTTTAATGGATTTGTACGAGCTGTGGATATGGTCGGAGGGTTGGATATTGACGTAGAACGATCGTTTGACGATTTGGAATACCCAGTGTCTGGAAAAGAGGAAGACACATGCGGGTATGAAGGCGAGGAGTTTGAAAAACGCGCGACAGAATCTTCACAACTTGAGGCATTCCCCTGCCGATATGAGTATTTGCATTTTGATAAGGGATTGCAACACATTGATGGGGAAAAAGCGCTTAAGTTTGTCAGGTCTCGCCATGCAACCGGCGCTGAGGGAACTGATTTTTCCAGGAGCAAACGACAAGAGAAAATTATTTCTGCATTTCGCGAGAAAATATTCTCGGTAGGAACATTCCTAAATCCTATCAAAGTCATAAGCCTCTATGACATTTTCAAAGATAGCATTGATACTGATATCATCCAGAACGAATATGATGATTTTATTAAACTTGCCAGGAAAATGGAGAAGTCGCAGCTAAAAAGCGTTGTATTGGATATCGGCAGTGAGCAAGAGAAGCGAAATGGATTACTCATCAATCCTCCTGTGACAAAAGACTTCAGAGGACAATGGGTTATTATTCCAAAAGCGGGCAATGGTAACTATACGCAGATCCAAAGCTTTGTGGATTGTGAGATAAAAGTCGGCAACTGCAGCGTTACTCCAACGCGAAGTCCTCAATAAAATAATTGGTAGATTTTTGTGTTGTTGATTTTGTAGATAACTTTTCCGAGTTGGTTGAATTTTTCTTCGTTAATATTTGGATATTTTTGTCGTTCTAGCCCCCCGATGTAGACATATTCAACGCCGTATTTATCAAGTAGCTTTTTGGTTTCGCTAAGATTATCGCTTTCATACATTTTTTGAATCTCACCGATTCTTGGAGCAGGTGCGTCCACTCCCCCATCATACTTCCCGCGCCACAACCATTCGTGCACAGTCCAACCCAGGACAGTTGGGAGACCGGTATTTGCTGAAATCCGGCCATGGTCAGTGTATGAGTCCCCTTGCGCCTCAAGCATAACAGGTTGACCTGAGATATTTTGATTTATCCAGTTGATCGCAGCATAATCTTCAGGATACAGCGTTTTGAGATACGTCATTCCGTCAAGTCCAGACGGTGTTTTTAAATTTCCATAGTAGGAGTAGGTAGCCAGGCGGGGGTAAGTGAAGACGAGCACAAACAAACTTGTAGCAAGTAGCAAGTAGCAAGTAGCAAGTATTTTTCCTTTTATACTTAATACTTTATACCTAATACTAGATACTGTTCTTACGAAGATATATCCGCTGGCGATTGAAAGCATTATAAAAGATTGGAACACGAGTTTAAACATCGTATTGGCGCGATAGTGTGCAGGATAAATATCTTTCACATAAATAAATTCAGGAATCACGATAAGAAATGTCCCAAGGACAATAAGGATAAGGACAAAAAGATCGCTACGGTTGAGTTTGGTTAATTTGAGAATATAGACCATAAATGCCGCTATAAAAAAGTAGAAGAATCCATAGAGAATAAGGAGTTGCCACCATGGTGAGTGCTGGCAATGATTTTCCTCAAAAAGAAATAGCCCGACGTTTGTTGCTCCTCCGAGTATGGGGCCGAGGATATCTGATCCGCATAAAATTCCTATTCCTGAGACAAAGGGTTTAAAGTTCACTGAAAATGGAAGTGAGAAAAAAGCAAACGTTATACCAACAACAAGCATTGCAGGGGTAATCGTTATTGCGGTTCTCAAAAGGCCTGAAAATAATGTTGTGGTATTTCGGTGAAGCAGTGTTGCTGAAAAGAGAACAAGGCCTGTGAGAAGGAAGTAAATAAACCCATCCCAGGCATTGGTCATATACATAACCGCTAGCAAAAAACCGATTAATATCAAATATCCAATGTCAAATTTCAAATTTCCAATAATGTCATTCTGAGCAAAGCGAAGAATCCAGTTGATTTTTCTGTGATGACGAAGATCCTTCAGCCCTTCAGGCTTCAGGATGACATCTTGTTTTGTTAGTTTTAAAAACAACGATAGCAGCACAGCAATCGTGAGCAGTACGAAAGGAATATCCAACACGTGGCCGTGAAGGTCAGCGACAATCCATGAATAAATAGGAAATTCGTGAATCGTGTTGTGGATAAATCGAGTTGCATTTGGGTACCAATAATTATTTGGGAAGGCAAATGGGGAAAAGACGAGTTGCCATGGCGGGACAGGGTTTTCGTTCTCATATGGCTTAAAAAGCGTATAGATAACATGCAAGTTGCCGGCAAGAGCCACGAGTCCTGCTGTCAAAAGGCCCGAGGCAAGCAATCTGATTCTTTGGGATACGTGTGTTTTTGAGAAAACGAGGGATGAGAGGGTAGTGGCAATTGAAAAGCTTGCGGTGAAACAGAAAGCAAATATCGTTGCGAGCATAAGGTTATAGGAAATGGAAGACGGGATACCTGAGATTTTGGTTAAGACTGCGGTTACCAAATGACCAAAGTAGTAATAGTTGATAGCAAAGGGCGGAAGCCACATATCTTTTGGCGGGAAATACTCGGCACGAAGAATAGAGTTGATAAAACCAAAGTCCATAAACTTCTCAAGTCCATGAATATCAGGTGAAAAAGAGCGTATATATGACCAGAATGCAATTGCTAGAAGAAATAACACTTCTTCTAGCAAAAGGATATACCAGTTATTTCTTATCGTTTCTCTTAACCCATTATATTCTCGTTTTCTTACACTAGGCAGTATGAGAGCAAGGAATACATAAATACTTACAATAATTAACAGAATCACAACGCCTGTTATTTTGTTAAATGGCAAAATATGGGAAAGTCCAAGAAGAAATATGAGGTATGAGATAGCAGCGATACCTAAGGTTTTGGAAAAAATATACCCTTTGTCAACAAAGTGAGGAAAGAATTTGGTTACAAAAGGAAAAAAAGCACCCCCGATTAAAAAAAACATTCCCCACCACTGAAGAAGATAGATGATATCGGTTACGGACATAGTGTGATTTACTTCATTATCTCAGAAATATGTGTCACAGCGTAAAGGTTTTTGGCAAGAGGCTTAGTAAGCGTATCATTCAACCAAAAGAATCTTGTTTTTGCGTTGTTCTTTGCGACATATGTAAGAAGATGGAGGTCATCGTCGATATATCGATCAATGTGGAGTTTTTTTATCACATCCTCTTTGAAGATATGTGGCTGCTTGTCGGCAAAGTTAAAAAACATACCATCAAAGAGGCGATCAATCTTATATCGTTTTAATATATCAGCCGTCATCGTTTCTAAAAACTTATATCTACTTGAGATAAGGAAGTATTTATTTTGCTTTTTGGGAAAATCCATCACAGCACTAATATTTTCTTGTATAGCTGGACGAAAAAAATGAAGATGTGAGAGCTTACGAAGCAATTGTTCGGGTTTTGGAGGGATACGGTAGAAAAGCGTGCCGTTTGTTTTTTTCAGGTATAGACGGTTAATGAGCTTGTCTGGGATAAATGG
>CAZSQB010000068.1:0-4909 GCA_964608945.1 uncultured Gammaproteobacteria bacterium | reverse complement strand
GGGGCCATGCTGAGACTGCGTGCGGGCAGATCTCCGAATTTTGCCATCGTGTAGCAATATTTTTGAGTAGGCCAATGGCCTGCTTTTTTTGGCAAATTTTTGACTATTGTGTATAATGTTTAGCCTGTCTAGAAAAAAAATAAATATTGTGCGGAAAAACAAACTCGCGTACTATATTGGAAACATTTTGATCCTTCTCTCATTGTTCGGTTTTCTCTTTATGTTTTTTCCGCTCATTTTTGCATATTTCCCCCATGCATCATACGCTAGTGGGCAATCAACGACTGGGAGTTCGATAACAATTCCTAAAATAAATGCTTATGCGCCGATTATTTGGAATGTTGATCCATTTAATAAACTTGAGTATGATGCGGCATTAAAGCAAGGAGTTGCCCATGCAAAAGCGACTGCGTCGCCAGGACAAAAAGGTACGGTGTTTCTTTTTGCTCACTCCTCTTCCCCGCCGTGGGAACTGACGCGCGTTAATCCGGTATTTCTTCGCCTCGGGGAATTAAAAATTGGAGATACGATTATAATAGTACAAAATGGCAAGGAGTATATATACGCAGTTACTGATAAAAAAGTCGTTTGGCCAAATGAAGTTAATTATTTACTAGACGCAAAAAAGGATCAGCTAATCCTCCAAACCTGCACCCCCATTGGCACTTCTTTGAAGCGCCTCCTCATCTTCGCCACCCTGCATTAACGCTTTGTTTATAGAATTGCGTACCCCGTCATCCTCGACTTGATCGAGGATCCATGGATTCCCGCTGGAGTTTACCCTGATTCCCGCTTTCGCGGGAATGACAGAAGGGCGGGAATGACATCGCAAAACTATAGTACAAATAACAATTTAACAATATAGCAATATAACAAATTTCTAGAGTCTCACAAATATCGCAGTTGACTTATCTTCGTAAACGTTTTTCCATTTTTTCAATGCAGCAAGCTTCCGCAATCGTTTATAAATTGGCTTTGTTTTTAATGCAAATACGACATCGTACTTGGATGCATTGATATTATCGATATTGTGTGCCAGTTTGTAGTCGTGTTCAAATCCGCTATAGCCTTTTTCGTCTCGCCAGACATGCATCCTACCGTCAGTACTTGGTTTCATGTCAGGGTAATTCCAAATCATCCATCCACCAAGATTGTATGGTGTCATCGTTTTGCCAGGCTTGTAATACTGCCGCAACGCTTCGGCAGATCTTGACGAACACTGCAGGAAATTCTGACAATATTCATTCCATGAATACGTCATGAATTGAGAAAACGGATATTTAAGCAAAAAAACAAACGATAAGTAGACAAAAAAAAGAAATGTCGCACCCCGAAAGGCTCCTTGTTTGCTGTCAGGCTTAACAAATCGTGCAATCGGCTGAAGAAAAGGAATCGTCAAATAATACATCATCCACAAATAACGCCGCACAGAAAGCGACAAAATATAAAGCACTGTAAATACACCAACATAGGAAAGCTTGTCCGGAATCCCCTTTTTTATGACAAATGCAGTTATCCCTATCCCAGCCAAGACAGCAACAACAATAAGGTTATACCATTGCGTTGATAGCTCCTCGACTGCTCCATACTCTGATACCAATTTAAGAAGAGGGTTATTAAAATGCAAAAGCGCATCGCGATAAATCCCCATTCCAAAAGGATGAAGGAGTGTTGCTCCAAATGACAAAAGCGTTACCGGTATAAATTGTTTTAGATATGGAAAAAGAGTCTCAAATGACTTTTCTTTCCAGTAAATCGACAGAGTGAGAAATCCCGCCCAAAGCAAAAGGATTGCAAATCCGAGAAGAAAAAGCCCATGAAGATTCGCCCAAATCAAAAACAATATTGGCACAAAGTAAAGAGACTTTCCTCCCTGCCTTTCATATCGAGTAAGTAGATACAGAAGTATACTAAGAAAGAGCGTGCTGACCAGTTGGCCGCGAAAAGAATTCACATTGACAGAGTTCTCAAAAAAGAGAAGGACAGGAAAAATAATCGCCTTCTCCCAATAATCCATGGAAAAAGCCTTTGACAAAAAATAAAAAGTGAGCGTAATAACAGCTGCGCCAGCCAAGGAAAGACCCAAAAATCCACCCATGCTATAGAAGATATAATAAAGAAGGTCCATTCCCCACGAGATATTCGGCCAGTGGAAATTTGGCATTTCTGAAGAATAAATATTTTCCCGCAGAGGCTGAAAATTTGTAAAAAAGTACTCGCCGTACTTCAAATGCCACCCCAAATCAGGATCAAGAGGATTGTAAATACTCGCAGCAAAAACAAACAAAAGCGGCAGAATAGTGCTGATTATTTCTCTCCATTTTAGCTTCATATAGCCGTATGCGGATTATACGTATCTTTGAGGCTAAAGACAAGTCTAAACTGAAGCGTGGAGGTTTTGATTTACCCCGAAGTATAAAGCTAATCCACATCGGATATGTTTTATGTCCACACAACAGATTTACAGGTTGGGAAACAATGTTATTGTCCTTGTTGCTGTCGGGGTGATCGAAGCTTTTGAAGCGCACTGTCTTCTACTCTTTTAACCGTTCTTGGTGAACGATCAATTACCTGACCCATTTCTACCTGAGTTTTAGGACGACCATCGTCTAAACCAAATCTACCCCTAATAACCAATTGTTCTCTATCGGTTAAACCAGACATACTTCTTTCCATTTGTTGTTCTAGCATTCCAAACATCTGCCTGTGTTTTTCTTGTAATTCCTGTTCGGTTAAGGCTGTATCTGTTGGTTCCCCAACCTCAACTGCTAATCTTTCTCGACGCATTTGAGCAACTCCTGCTCTCATTAGTCTTACGTCTTCCACAGATCTTAAACGGATAACATCCATTGATGGGTAATCACCAAAAATTGAGCCCAATAATTTTTCTTCTGCTGTAGTTTTTGTTTGAATGTCAATAACTGCTTCAGGCGTACCTTCTGGCCAATCACCGTGTAACACCGCTCTCATTCTTACGTCAAAAGGGGTTTGCTCTCTCCATTGACGATAAGCTTGCCACTCAGGGGAAAGTTGAGGTCCTTGTCTTTGTGAGGATTTTCGTTCTGGCTGTCTACCGATATTGCTCTCTGCACCCATATTTGGAAAGTAGTATATCAAAAAAATCTATCAATAGCAATTATTTGAGAAAAAGCACTGAGCCTCCAACGAAATCGAAGCTACACCTGCGGAGAATGACATACGTAGTCTAATGATTCAGATCATTAGATTATTCCAGATATCGGTAAACCACACGTTACCACACGAAACCATACGGTTTATAAGGCAAGATAGCTCTTCCTATAAGTTTATAAGTTAAACTCACAATATAAATACTCAGCATGATAAATGCTTGACACTATAAGCTATTTATGTTATATATAACAATTCAGTTATAAACTATGAGCTTATTGTCAGATCAAACGTTGTTTACGGTCCAGGAAGTAGCAGCGTTTCTTAAGCTAAGCGTTCTCACGGTGTATAAATACATTAAGGATCAGCAACTTGAAGCAATAGAGTTTGGTGGTCACTACCGCGTCCAGAAATCCGCACTTGATAAATTCATCGAAGAACACAAAGTCAGGCCCCAAATCATCGCAAAGGAGGAGCATGGAGAATAGAAAGCCCAATTCCGTACAAATCAGCGTTATCGTGCCTACGTATAATGAGTGGAAAAATATAGAAGAGTTCTCCACACGCCTTGTCGGAGCACTCAAAGAAAGCAAAAAACCATTTGAAATTATTTTTATTGACGATCGTTCATATGACGGTACATATGAGCTGCTTAAGCAACTTTCCTCCGAAACAATAAAGGTCTTTCGCAAAAAAGGAAAGCGAGGCAAGGCGTTTTCACTCTATGAGGGTTTTGCCTTAGTACAGGGAGATCACATTGTCATGATTGACGCTGACTTGCAGTATCCGCCCGAAGAGATCCCGAACATGCTTCAGAAGCTTGAGACTTCGGATATTGTCGTTGCTAATAGAAAGCGGTATCGTGACAGCGGTATCCGCAAATTCCTCAGTAGGTCATTCAGGCATGTTTTTGGGAGAGGTTTATTTGGTCTAAACGTTGATATTCAGTCCGGCCTTAAGGTATTTAAACGAAGAGTAATTCAGGTAGCCGCTACCCGCCCCCGCTCAGGCTGGACATTTGACCTTGAGTTCTTGCACCGGGCAAAAGAGGCGGGATTTACTATGCAAAATCACCACATCACATTCCACAAGCGAAAAGGCAGTCGTTCAAAGATAAACCTGGCAAAAACCATTTACGAAATAGGATCCGATGCACTACGGGTCAGAACGAAACGGATTTACCCGATGCATGCTCCAGCAGTAGAGAAAGGAAAAATGGTCGGAGCCGGTGTGCACTTTAGGAAGAAAAAGTATATCACCCACACGACGCTCCATCACAGTGTCTCTGCTTTAAGGACATTTGAGACCAAGCAGAAGATCGTTGTAGTACTCCTTGTGCTTGGTGTTTTTTTTGGATTTGCCATCAGTCCTTTGGCAACGGGTGTGACGCTGATTGCAATGCTAAGTACGATTTACTTTGTTGACGTACTCTTTAACCTCTACATTGTCTTAAAAAGCCTTCATTTCAATCAGGAAGTTGACGTACGTGATGAGGAATTACAAAGCCTTAGGGATAGTAATCTCCCAATCTACACGATTCTTTGTCCCCTCTACAGAGAAGCGCACATTATCCCCCACTTTTTAAAAGCGCTAGACGAGCTCGATTGGCCAAAAAGTAAGCTTGATGTACTGCTTCTCTTGGAGGAAGATGATCCTGATGCAAAGCGTATTGTTGCATCCAAGCTTCCCGATTATGTCAAGGCTATGATCGTCCCCCACTCTATCCCAAAGACCAAGCCAAAAGCTTGTAACTATGGCTTACACTACGCCGTAGGTGAGT
>CAZSQB010000067.1:0-4964 GCA_964608945.1 uncultured Gammaproteobacteria bacterium | reverse complement strand
TCTGCGGCTGGTCAGTAATGATTAATTGAATTCGCTTTGCGGTATATGCATTTATTGCATTATCGATGCTTATTTTCTTCTCCATCCATACTCCCCATTTATCAAGGAGTACTGAAAATGCTTCGTTCTCTTTATACGTTACTGTGTAATTCCTGCTTTCGTTCGACACAAGGACTTTTTGCTCTTTACTTCCCTTGAAAAACAAGAATGCGGCTACTATAATTCCAATTAATAGAACAACTAAGCCAACAAAAGCCCTTTTCTGCATAATCCCACTATATCTACTGTAGGTATTTGCAAAAAAAAATGCAAGAAATAGGAAGAGGGACTATCCGTTAAAGAGGGACATTAAGGCATTGTAGTTCTGAACAACTAACGGGAAATTGCGTCTTGTATATCCTGCCGTAACATTTAAGAGATTTAGATAGTCATTCACAACGTCGCGGATTGGGTCTCTATCTTTCGCGGGAAGAGTCTTAACATATTCAGAAAATGGACCGAAATTTACAGCAAGTGTTGCAGAGACGGTTTCGAAAAACCCCCGAGCAGTGTTAAAATCTGCGTTTTTGGGGTAGCGCTGCTTATTGGTTGCTGGATCATAGAGATCAAACGCTTGGAAAAACGGTGAACCTTTTAGTCCAGAAAAACTTTGTCGATCAGCAATCATTTGCTCAAGCGCGGCCTGCTGTCCGCCATAAACGTTCGCTGCCATTTCTGAAAGCGCAGTGAATCGATCTTGGAACGCGCCGACCTCATCTGGAGCTTTTTGCAACGCAGTATTATAAAGCAGTGTTGCGTTACGCATTGCTGTCTCAACCTTATCCCTTCTAAACGCAGGATCAAACATCGCATCATAAGGAACCACGATACCGTAGGTTTCTGCATCTGTATCTGGATTCAGGACATATGATTCAACACCCATACCGTCTGCGAAGATGACCTCACTCACGTTCACGCCGTTTTGGCGATAGCCAACGGCGATGGCATGATCTTCTTTTATAACTTCAGTGTTAGAGATAGGGGATTGGGCTTTTATGACAACAGGTGATACCCTTCCGTCTTGTGAACGTGGTGCATACTCAAAAGGCACAGTAAGAGAGAGCGCTTTTTGTTTTGCATCTCGCTTCACGCCATCCGGTGTAGTTGGAACAAAGGAAAGATAAGGGTCGCCAGAAGGAAGAACAGTGAATTCAAAATAATCCTGTTTGCCGCGCTTTACCAGTGTGACATCCGGCGTTGCCGTATCATCCTCAGTAACAATCGCATCTTTTGGCAAAATGCCTTTTTGGATTCGAAGCGTAGATGCATGAGCTACTTCTGCTGTTTTATACTCCCGTCTAATTTCTAAAGTATTATCTCCTGCCAAGGCAAATACTTCATTTGCAGATTCTTGCACGCGAAATCTGCCAGGATACTCGACTTTCAATTTTTCAAAGCCCGCAAGATAATCTTGGTCTTCTGGTGAGCCGGCTGTTGAAGCCGGAGATTGTCCATCAGGAGTAGTGGGATCAATTACTCCTGGTCTGGTGTCGATCTGTTGAGCAACTTCGAAAAGAACCAGTGCTCCCACTCCGCCAAGAACCGTAGTTCCAACGAGGAATGGTGCTCTTACGCGATCCCTCATGCTAAATTTTTTATCAATTGGGGAAGGAGGCCTCACGCTGCGAGGGTCAGGTAGGGGAGCAAAATTAGCTTCATAGCTCCGCGTAGACATATTTTATAATTTATAACATATATCTCATAGTATGTCAAGGTGGGCAATGGTTTTGGCACGCGATAGCAAGCTAAATTACCATAGGTTGAGTGTTAAATAATAACAAAAAGGATACGCTTTGGAAGATATGAGCAGTTTTTTTTGCCGCAGGTGTGTTGGCTTTTGCTGCTGGGCTCATTTTACATTGGCTCGCTACGACCCATTCTCTACCATTTTTTTCTATTAAGCAAGGGGCAAAAGAGGGATATGTAAAAGTCTGGAAGCGAGGTTTTTCAGGCTTGCAAAACAAGCGGGGATAGAGCGAATTGCTATGCGCGGGAGTTTGGGGTTCTTACAAAAAGAGCCGGTTTTGAAATTGCTTTATTTTAATATATCTTTTTCAAGTGATTTTGCTAATTTGAGAAAAAAGTCATCCATACCTTTTTTGTCAAAAGGAACGATCACCATCGAACTTTCATCTATTTCTTTTACCTTAATAAATTGACTAGCCAGCGTGATCCTATCAATGTCCCAATCAAATTTAGCTTTTGCATCAAGAATTAGCTTGTCTAGTGGATAATTATAGCGTCGCATAATAAAGTAGAGGTCAACATAATCTCTACTTCGTGGGTGAGTAAAAATAGTATGGAGTTTATTTGCGGCAATATCGTATACACTGTCTACTGCCAAGTTTTTATAATGCGTACCTTTTTGTATGCGAGGAAACGGATAATAACTAAAATCAACTTTGAGCTCTTCGTTATTTGTGGTTCTTTTTGGATACGTTCCAAAAAGTTAGATTGTTTGGGAGTGAGTATAGTTTTCCCCATAATAAATACTCAAGTGCTCTCTTTTTGTAAGGATCCAGTCTATCTTTCAGTTGAGGCCAGAAACGCCGAACTTCTTCCCGATCAAGCTTCTCTCCATCAAGTCCATAATTAATAAGCTGTTCGAGCTTCCACAGAATATATTGATCAGAATTTTTATTTAGCTGTCTGGTATCAACACTCCAATTATACATAATTCATATTTTAGCATTATCGTGCGTGTTTTTCAATTGACAGATATCTCTTGCTAGCTTACCATAAGATACGTGGTGGAGAAAAATAGACCCCTTAAGATCAATAAAAAACTCCTTTATTTCCTTGTAGTAATTGTATTGACATTTCTCAGCGGCTTTTTGCTTCACTGGATTCTTTATCCACAGGGTTTTACTCTTCTTAAAACACAGAATAAGTCTGGAGAAAATACACTGAGCAATTCTCGTTTCCCAAAAGACATACAGCAGTCTGTGAACTGGCTTTTTCGCGCTTGCGAGGGAAATGGGGACAGAGAGAATTGTTACGCCCGTGAATTTGGGGCGCTGACCAAAAAAACGAGCTTTGAACATGCGGTCCTGACGCTTAATGCTTTGCAAAAAGTCGATGAGCAGGCAAGGGGATGCCATTTTATCGCCCACAACATATCTACTGCAGCAACAGAAATAGATCCTAGCCGCTGGAAAGAGCTCGTTGGCAAAGTGCCGCCTGATGCGTGCTCTGGTGGGTATTTACATGGAGTGCTTGAGGCACGATATAAGATTGATGATGCGTTTGTCCTTGACGCAAAAACAGTCCCACAGATCTGTGCGTTAACAATAAGAAATAATAAAGACGCGCGGGATGGGAATTGTGCGCACATCATGGGACATTTACTCCTCGTTGAGACGGGCGCTCACATTGATGAAGCAATTAAAATTTGCGCTGCTCTCCCCAAAAAAATGCAGTTTGAGTGCCATAGCGGTGTATTCATGGAGAATGAGACTAGGGGCAATCTTGTCGCACATAAAATAGCAAAGCACTTGCCGTGGAATAAAGAAACTGTCGCTGAGCAAGAGAGGATTTGTGGAAAATACACGGGAGCCGCGTATCTTGGGTGCTGGAGAGAATTATCACATATGATTGCATCTGTTTTTCAAGACGATCCTAATTTGCTATATCAACGCTGCAGTAAGGGTAAATCGCAGGAGAGCATTGATGAGTGTTACGAGCACGGCCTGAGTATTATTTCCCATACATCTCATTTCAGGAACGAAACATCGGCTTTGTTTTGCCAACCATATATCGTAGATGATGAAAAATATTGGGGGTGTGTTAACAGGGTCATAGGCTCACTTATTAAAAGTACACCGGAATTTAGCACGCGCGCAATCGGGTATTGTAAAACAATGCCAACCTCAGATCTTTCAAGCTGTTATGAAAGTGTTGGGAAACACCTTGCGAAATATTTAAAACCCGATGATCGGATTAGGTATTGCATAGATGTGCCGAGTGATTATAAAGAACTATGCCTAAACGGACAGAAATTCCAAATAACAAGCACCAAATGACAAATAAATTACAAGTTCCAAATGGACAAAAAACAAGAATATACGATCTGGAAGAACGAACATTCCAGTTTGCAAAGAATTTTGTTTTCTATTACAAGAAGCTTCCAAAAACAGTAAGTAATATCGAATACGGAAAACAGGGAACTCGATCTACAGGATCAACCGGTGCGAATTATATTGAAGCAAATGAAGCGCTCAGTAAGAAAGATTTTTATATGAGAGTAAAAATCTGCCGTAAAGAAGCAAAAGAATCAGCATATTGGTTACGATTACTTATTGAAACAAACGATGATGCTTATAAAGCAGGAGGATTGGAGTTATTCAATGAAGTAATAGAGTTAAAGAAGATTTTCTCATCTATGTTACCAAAATAGTTTCGAATTTTATTTTTGGAGCTTATTTGAGATTTGTTTTTTGTTTTTTGAGATTTGAGCTGTTATCGTACGAGTATGATTCCTCTTGCTCTGAGTGAGTCGTCGCAGGCAAAATCATAAATTCCCCGTCCCTTGCCAAAGTCAGCGGTGATAGCTTTTTCTCCATTTGCAGGAATTGTATACTTGTGTTCACTGTTCACGACGAGCGTGTGGCTCGTTGTATCGCTATTTTTCAGAATCAAGGACTTGCCCATTGCAACGCTCGCTATTGGAAGGGATGGGTTGCAGCTTTGTTCCAGGACAATGATATTCGTCTCCATTGCTCTTGCGGTAATAAGCTCGCGGTATTTCTTTTTATCTGTCTCAGATGCATCTTTTGCAGGAGGCGGAGGTAGTAGAGATTGTGGCGGAGTTGGCACATTCTTGTCCGTTGTTTTCGCAGTGTCTTTGGTTGTACTCTTTGCTTTGATCGCTTGGTAGTTTCTCACAATCCCAAAGGAAAGAAATCCGGCAAGAAAGAGTAATATAA
>CAZSQB010000066.1:0-5015 GCA_964608945.1 uncultured Gammaproteobacteria bacterium | reverse complement strand
ATCTTCCGAGTTTTACCGACAAGTATATACTTGAGGAAGTGATGCAAGATCACGTACTTGCTGAGGCAGAGCTAATTGGGGTGTTCAGCAAGTAAATCTAGTAATTATTGATGTGAGAGGTTAGAAATGGGAAGCTAGATAACGAGGTGAGAAGTGAGATAGTCTTCACACCTCACACTTCATAAGTCCACATTCTCATTTCCAACTTCTCATTTCGAAGTAACAATTAGGTCAATTTATAATAGCTTGTTTTCGTAGATCCGTACTTTTTCAACAGCCCTTTCCTCACAAGTGATGCCAACAGCGCGTGTGCTTGTTGCCGTGTCACCTCAAAGCTTTCCTGTACATCACTCATCTTGAGTGCTTTTTTGTTGACGACCATTTGGAGGACCTCCTCTTCCCTTCTTGTCACGAGCACTCTTTTCTCACCGGTTATTTCATCAAGGTTTGTTTTCTTGAGTGCCTGAATACGAGCAAGCGCTGCTTGGAGAGAGCTGGAAATACCCTCCAGGAAATATTCTAGCCAGATTGTTTCGTCTCCCTCACCTTGCCTGCCAGCAGGCAGGTCTGCTGTATGGAGCATATCTGAGTACTGCTGCCTGTCGATATCGTAATAGTCATCGAGTATAAAATACTTTGTCACTTCATACCCTTGTAGCAGCAAGTAGTATGCCGTCAATATTCGAGCTAGGCGTCCATTGCCGTCAAAAAAAGGATGGATATAGGTAAATTGGTGATGCAGAATACCCGCCTTAATAAGTGGCGGATAACTATTTTCATCCGCGACCCATGCATATCGTTCGGAAAGTGCTTTCTGGATCCCCTCATAAGTGTGAAATGGTGGGTTGTGCTTTACTACTACCTCAACTTTGGTTTTATGCCCGACAAAGACTGGCCCACCGCGGAACTTGCCAAAATCCTTATGTTCAATTCCTGCCATAAGTATCTTATGTAATTTTTCTGTCAGTTCTGTGGAGATTGGTTGCTTTTTTCGAATAAGCTCAGGCAGTGCGTTGAGGACGGCAAAATAATTCTTAACCTCTTTCTCGGATTTTGTCGTTGGGATTTTATCGTTGAGCACGACGTTGGTGACATCTTGTGGTGACAACGGATTGCCTTCAATGCTTGTCGAGTGATGCGTCGCCAGGATCTGGTTTTCTTGCGAGAGCCGTAAAGCAAGCGATGGGATGAGTTTTTCGCCGAGGAGTTGTCCGTAGAGCCGTTCGATTGTTCCCAAAAGGCCAAGGATCTTGAGGTTGAGGGTAAATTTCGGTTCAAACATACTTCGACGAGCTCAGTACAAGTATATGACAAGTATACTATATCATAGCTTAATTGTCAATATATATGTCAAGTCTTTTGTAAGGCACAAGGGAATCGGGGAAAATTATATGTAAACTTAATTGTCAAGTTTTATGTCAATAAACTTGATCCTGAGCTTGCCGAAGGATAACTGTGTAGTCCATCACTTATAAATATAGCAGAGAACGAGGAGGGAGGGGTGTATACTTTATTCATACCGTGAAAAAGACTTTCTACAATTTGCTGGATTTTACATTTAGCTCACACGGCATAGTCCTTTTGGTTTGTGAAATTGCCGTTGGACTTATTGTTGTAGTGGCTTCATCCTTACTCTTTGTCGATATTGCAAAAGATACGCTTTTTGATAAGCAACTTTTGCTCCTTGACAGTGAAATATCGCAATTTCTTTATTCATTCCGCACTCCCCTTCTCACACAGATAATGCTTTTCGCTTCCTTTCTGGGAGCAGATTTTATTTTGGTTATTTCAACAATCATCGTTATCCTTTTCTCATGGAAAAAGCATCGGTATGAATCTGTCCTTTTCTCAATCATGCTAATTTTCGGCGTACTGCTTAACGTATTCCTCAAGCAAATCTTCCAGCGGCCGAGGCCGACGATTGACCCATTGTTTGATCTGACAACATACAGTTTTCCTTCTGGCCATGCGATGAATTCTCTTGTTTTTTACCTTACCCTCGCCTATTTCACGTACCATTTCACACGGAGCATGAAGAAAGCGTTCATTGCTATGTGTATAGCGCTTGTCATTATTGGTCTCATCGGGATGAGTAGAATATACCTTGGTGTGCATTATCCGACTGATGTTGCTGCCGGCTATATCGCGGGGCTGCTTTGGTTCGTCCTCGTTCTCTTTATGGAGCGAACGCTTCGATACGCGACACTGTACAAAAGCTATCGCAGAAAAAGAATTATTTAGTAGCTTTTAGAGAGAACAGTAGGGGTATCTGAATTTTCTTATTTTTTAAGACATATTGTCCTTTTTTGTTTTGTTCCATAAATCCCGGGAACTGATCGTACATGGTAAAAGGAAACTCATGGACAAATTCTATTTTCAGTCCTTCTTCAATAAGCGAGTTTATCACGTCACTCATTGTATAACTCCACACGTATGTATTGCCCTTTATATTTGCACCCCAGTCCGCATACGTACCCTCTGAATCATCCACATCCGGCCCTTTATCAAAATACTTGTAAGCAATTTTAAAATCGTGGCTTAAAATATTGGTAAAAGGATGAAGTTCAACGATATAAAACATGCCGCCCTTTTTGAGAAAAAGATTAATTATTTTTGCCCATTTCTCAACGTCAGATAACCAGAGTAATACTCCGTAAGACATAAAAATAATGTCAAACTTTTTATGTAAAACGTTTGGCAATTCATATATGTCAGAACAGACAAATGTTGCGGGAACACCAGTATCCTTACTTAATTTTTTTGCTAAGGTAATTGCGTCATCAGAAAAATCAACTCCTGTGACTATAGCCCCTTCCCTCGCCCATGATAGCGTGTCCATACCAAAATGACACATGAGATGTAAAAGTGTTTTTCCGCGGACGTTCCCGACCTCTTCTAATTCTATGGATTGTAAACTACTTTTTCCCTTTTTAAAGCGAGTGAGATCGTACAGTTTTGATGTCGTATGAATCGGAACAACATCATTCCACCATTTTTTATTCTCCTTTACATAATCCTTCATCTATTGTTTAGTTTAGCAGTTTTGCGATTTGGGCAATTGTGTGCAAATATCTTCTGTTACCTATATCGTGTTCCGTATCTTTAATGGGAATTAAATATTTCTGTGTAACTGAAATTTGGCGGTAGGTTTCAGATACGCGCCTGATGACTGATCTTGCCTCATTTTTTCCATACAACAAATGAATTTGCTCAGCTTTTATTTGTTTTGCCAAGGTAGCACAACGCAACTGAGAAAATGACACATCTTCTTTAAAATAAGGAGATAACGAGCAGAGTATCACTCCCGACGTGCGTACTTTTGTCGCTGCGATAAATGCAATCATTGCACCAAACGAAAATCCAAGTATATACTTTTTCTTTGCACGTATTTTCTTGTACTCTTTCAAAAAATACTCAGCATTCTCAGAAATGGTTGCTTGTTTCCAGGGTATAGTAATAAGAATTGGATGATACCCTTCATTTTTGAGTATTTTGGCGATTTCTTTGTATGCCCTATTCGTGGGTCGGTGCTTAAATCCGGGGATTATAAATACAACTTTTCCCTCAATCATCTGGGGATTATAGCAAGAACGAAGCTAAAAGTTCAACCTTTCATTGCGGAATGGGACAATGCAGAACAACCTCAAAGACATCTTCCAGGCGGTATTGGAGTATCAGAAAACGAAGGATGTGCTGGTGGACATAGACGCTATTCGAACATATTAGCAAACGACAACAGAACAGTTCTATATTCCTAATTACGTGTGATTTTCAGTTTTAAATAATTCGTTTATATCTGTATCCTTAGGAAAGTACTGCATGCCAACAATTTGAATCGCTTCAGGTTGTGTAGTATAAAACGCATAATAAGGGTCATCTAATATTATTGCTACTGACGGAATTCTAAAGGAAATTAAAGCTAAATCAGAATTATCTTCTAATGCCTTTTATTTAGCGTGGCTTAATGCAGAACGTTTCGCAGCATTATCGTCGGGCATGCTAGTCCCATCAACGCCATAAAACCATACACCTACTTTTCCTGTTTTGGCTTTTGTTACTTTAAAGCCCTCCTCTACTATTTGTTCCGAATTTACACGAGAAGTCCCTGAATAAAATAATGGTGGATTACCTTCCTCTTCCAACCTTCTAAAACGCTCCTTTGCCTTTCTATACCATTCATAAACCTTTGTCCTTTGGTCATGTTCAGAAAGGGTATTTCTATACGTAGGTTTTAAATCATCGACTTTATCCACTGTTCCATTTTACTGTATTATGATATTGTAATCCACTTTTTAGTTGTAAAGATTGTGTTCTACCACCTGGGAGGTGGGTACAGGTACAACACCCAACCTTTGCGTCTATTACATCTAGCTGTTTTATAAGAGACGCATCCCGTAAACTTTCTTCAATAATCACACCTTTGTAATTCATAAACCCTTATACTCCCACCCGTTGGTCTACTAAACCACCCATATAATTTGCTTTATAAATTAGCTTATCTCCTTGAATAATTTGTTCTTCTCCTAAATATCTCTCTATCTTTCCTGTCCATGTGTTTGTATAAGTAAATTCGTTTTCTTTATACTCTTGCGGTCCTCGAAAAGGAGCATCTTCTGGCATCTGCATTAAAGCATTTCTTAAAACACGATAAACTAGATTGGTGTCAATACCTTCCACGACCCAACCATAATAAACCATCATCCAGAAGGGTTTATCTTTGTGAAAAACTACAACCCTTCCACTATACGGTTCGCCACCAAAGAAGTTGTCGTGAGATCTCCATTCTCCTTTTTCAAATGGAATAGTTGTAGAACCATCAGGCTCTTTGATCCACTTTTTCTCATCACCACCAGCATAGCCAGCTTTATTAGAATCTATTAAGAATTGTCGTAATGCATCTTTATTCATAGCTTTATGTGATGATTACCATGATTACCACCTTCCATGTGGTTTAGCTTGACACCTTCCCTTTTTCAAAATACTCTCTGAGCATAGTTTTTAATGTCGTTTTACCT
>CAZSQB010000065.1:0-5302 GCA_964608945.1 uncultured Gammaproteobacteria bacterium | reverse complement strand
ATCGATTGTGGAGGCAGAGATCTTTGATTGCTTCCTCATGATCTCGCTGATTCCAGTGCGTGACAAGTGGGATAAATGCGAAGTTTTCTTCTTGCATGAGTCGTGCTGCTTCATGAATACCACGCTCTCCTTCAAGAAGCTTGTGTGGGAACAGCTTGCGATCCGCTCTTCTTACCCAAGTTTCTCGTCGTTTTGCAATGTCTGGTTGCGGGAAATCAAGGAGTCTTGCTAGTCTGTTTCTGTAGTCTCCAACAAATTCACGTCTTCGGGGCTGTGCCTCAGCTGCTACCATGGGGAGGATTATACCATGTGGATGGGCTGTTTGGTTATGTGTCTGGGCACTGGGTAACGAAGCCAGTATGGTGAGGAGGTTAGGTTGAGAGTTCTTACTAATCACCTTACCCCTAAACGATACCGTTTTCCTAACCTACTAACGCTAAACCAAATACTCATTGCCATTTGAAGGTTCGTGCGGCGAGGATATACATGACTGCTCCCCAGGCAAGAAGGCCGAGCATATATGGCCAGGTCGCAAAAAGCGATTCTCCCTCTGTTGTCACTTTTCTGACCGCGATATTGAAATATGATAGTGGTAAGTTATTGGCAACTGGCTGAAGCCAGATCGGCAAACTATCTGTTGGGAAAAAAGTACCGCTCAACAAAAATTGTGGCAAGGTCACAAGATTGGTCAATGGGCTTGCGCTATTCTCATCATTTGACAAGCCTGCGATTAAATACCCAAATCCTAAAAATGCAACCAGCCCAAGCGCCGACAAAATTAATAGGTCAAGGAATGTTATCCACCCATGCGGCAGATAGAATTTGAAGACCAAAACCGCCATAAGAAGAATCAGAACTGTTTGCGCCAAAGCGACAATAAGCCTACTCGTTCCTTGGGCGAGAAGAATTGTTAGTGCTTTGGTTGGTGTTGCAAACATGCGCTTTAAGATAAGCGCTTTCTTAAGATATATCAGGCCAAAAACTGTGCCGAATATCGCGGTTGACAGCAGAGCAAATCCAATCTGTCCTGGAACTGCAAAATCAATGTATCGAGGCTTTCGTCCAGCAATCTCTTCTTGTTTCAGCGCAATTGACGTATTAACAGCTCCTGACAGGCGCAGATTTGTCTTATCAATTGTGCTTCCCATAAGTGCACGGACTGATGCCGTTTCCTGAGGAAACGCTGACGAAACAATAAGATTGATTGTAGATCGTTGATTTGTTTCGTTGACAAAGTCTACAATCCCAACAAGCTTGCCTTGCGTAACTTTTGTTTCAAGCGCCTTTCTTTCTCCTCGCTCAAGTATTATAAAATTCTGTTTTCTCAAAACACCAACCACAGGGTTATTTTGGTCGGATGTATTCGTAATTCCCAACTGTATTTTTGGCGGATTATTGCCGATGAGTCCAAAGATGCTTATGAACACGATAGGAAAAATAAATCCAAAGAAAAACGTCGCAGGATTTCTCGTCTGCGCACGAAGCGAGTAATATGCCAGCGCGACAAACGCTCTCCACTGACCAGGTCTTCTAACATTCTTCCAGTTATTCATAGTAATTTTTGACGGTAGATGGTAGAGCATAGAAGATAGTGGTAGAAGATAGAGGGTCGAAGATAGATTTTTATCTATCCTCTATTTTCTACCCTCAACCACTATTTTCTATCTTCCATCATCTAGTCTCTATTCGTCCCGTAAGTGCCTCCCTGTTAAGTGCAAAAAGACGTCTTCAAGATTGGCCGGCTCTGGTTTTACTTCTTTTTTAAATCCATTATCTAGTAACTCTTTAACCAATTGTTGCGGTGAGCCAGTTTTAACGATTTTGCCATGATCCATGATAGCCAGTCTATCGCAGAGTTTTTCCGCCTCTTCCATGTAGTGCGTTGTCAGGACAAGCGTTGTCCCCTCTTTCTTGATTTCTCGAATCATTTCCCAGAGATTCAGTCGTGCTTGTGGATCAAGTCCTGTGGTTGGCTCATCCAAAAAAATAACTTTTGGTCGATTCACAAGCGTTGATGCAATAGAAAATCGCTGTTTTTGCCCGCCTGAGAGCTTGTTGGCATAACTTTTTGCTTTATCTTCGAGCTGCACTTTCTTAAGCATGCTCATCGGGTCTGTCTCAACGTCATACATCGCCGCAAACATTTTCAAAAGCTCAATGAGATTAAGCTCTGGATAAAAATTGGATGATTGGAGCTGCACGCCGATACGAGCTTTGACTTCCCACGGATGCTCAAGCGTATTGAAACCATCTACTTCCACGTGTCCGTCTGTTTGTTTTTGCAGTGTTTCTATAATCTCAAGCGTTGTCGTCTTCCCTGCCCCGTTGGGACCTAGAATGCCAAAGATCTCGCCTTCCTTTACGGAAAAAGAGATATTATCTACGGCAGTGAAGTCACCGAATTTTTTGCTGAGGTTTTTAACGAGGATGATGTCATTTTTGGCCATAAAGAGTAATTTTAGCAAAAAAATAACAACATTGCCAGGCATTAGGCGCGGGTAAGGTCTGTGTAAAAGTTTGA
The DNA here is from genome assembly GCA_964608945.1 of uncultured Gammaproteobacteria bacterium. Lineage (GTDB taxonomy): Bacteria > Patescibacteriota > Microgenomatia > Levybacterales > UBA12049 > CAYWEP01. Next base: position 2,781 of record CAZSQB010000065.1, on the reverse strand, counting down.
CAAATTACCAATCAAATTTCTGTCTGTTGACTGCAACGCGAGTTCCGCTGTACGCATAATAACTCCTTTTGACGAAAAGTTATGCGAGCCAAGCAGAGCAATTGCGCGATCGACCAATAATATCTTTGCGTGCACAGGATTCTGCTCGTAATAGATAGTAAAATGGGTGTTTCGCAACCTCATTTGTATTTGGCTCATTTTATTCACGATTCTGTAGACTCCAATGGTTCTGCCTGGTGGCGGGACTGCCAGCTCTATGCGTACGCCTCGGTTTTCTGCGTTAACCAACGCGTCCAAAAATACGCTATCTGGGATAAACGCAGTTGCGATTTGAACCAAATGGTCGGCTTTTTCAACCATCCTGACTGCACAATCAAGAATCACTGATTTGCCTGTCTGACCGCTGTCAATAAAGAGCGTTGCTTTATGTTTTGTTTGGAATATTTCATCATGATGCAGTTTGTTTTCATGAACTTGCATAAACACTTGAGCGATTGGATCGACGATCACGCTGTCGGTAATCTTTACCATAATATCCTGACTTCTAAAATAGCCATCGGCAAAGTTCACGCCGCCAATCCAAGCAATATCATCAACGATAAAAATCTTCATGTGATTTCTCCCCATTGTATAGACAAATTTTTCAAGAAGCGTCGGCTTGTTAATATAAGAAATTTTTGCGCCATTATTTTCTATACGACTGAATATATCTTTTCTTATTTGAAGTCTTTTTCGCCAGTCTCTCGATATAAGAACTGGAGGAAAATTCGGCAGCCCATCAGTGACCATGAGTGAGTAGTGGTCAATGTTAAGTCTCGCATCCAGGCTTTTCTTTCCTGCTTCCTCAACGAGATTTAGTAGTCTATTTGCTATATCTCCTGGCTCAACTTCCATTGCCTGCGCCCAAATTCTTTTTTTCGCAGATTTAGCTTCATGTTCTATGTCTTCGAGAAACTCCAGCGGTGTGAGAACATCAAAATGCTTTACAGCCATAGCTTATTATAGCAAGTAGGTGTCACAATTTGTCCTGAACCTGGTTTTGCGAGTACTTCCCCATCTTCAAAGGCTTTTTCTCCGCGGAGGAAGACACGAAGCACTTTTCCTTTTACTTTCCACCCGTCAAATGGCGACCATTTGCATTTGGTTAGTAAGTTTTCGTTTTTGATCTCATATTCAATATCCTTGTCTATCTCAATATCACTATGATGATACGTATTATTATAGTGAGGAAGAAAAACGCTTTTTGGTCCATCGTGACAAAGGCGGATGATATCGTCCATGGTGAGTTTGTTCTCGTTTACAGCGGTGAGCAGTAATGGTAGTGTCGTTTCAAGGCCAGGGACACCAAATGGCGGGCTATCGGTTTGTTTCTCCGCAAGTGTATGTGGAGCATGATCTGATTCCACCAAATCAATAGCGTTAAGATGTCTCCAAAGGAAGTCAACATCTCCCCTACTCCGCAATGGCGGCCGCATCAAGCCAAGACTTTTTAAATGATTCAAATCATTTTCAGCAAGAAATAGATGGTGCGGAGTGACGCCGCACGTGACTGGTAATCCCGCTTCTTTTGCTTGGACAACTCGCTTTAACTCGTACTCGGTGCTCATGTGGCATAAGTGGAGTCTTCTCGGGTGTTTTTTGACAACCTCAAGGACATCGTCAAATGTTGTGTCTTCGGCATGAACGAGAATCGGAAGCTCCGAAGGCCAAGCAGCAAAGATTTTTCCTAAATGCGTTTTGTCAAGCAGAAAATTGCCTGTTGTGTGGTTTAGATAAAGTTTTAAACCTGATACTTTGCTTTTATCGTCATTCTCGTGAAAACGAGAATCTGATCCTCGCTTTCGCGAGGAAGACATATTCTTGCTCGAAGGGTAACCGGTTACCTTTGGGAACTCACCCAAATTATCCCCCAGTGACCCGAAGTAAAAACCAACATCGCAAACAATTTTATCTTTCGCAATGCGCATTTTTTCTTCTAGTGCTTCAAGTGTTGTGATGGGGGTTGGGTTATTGGGCATGTCGATGACGGTCGTGTATCCGCCAGCAAGTGCCGCAGATGTACCGGTAAAAAAATCTTCTTTGTCAGTCTGTCCGGGATCTCTGAGGTGGACGTGAGGATCAATGAGTCCAGGAAATCGCATTCCTTAATTATAGCATTAGCTATTTTGACCGGTTTGTGGTGGTTGGGAACCGGACGCGGGATTAATTAGCTCTTGTTGTCTTTGATCGAGTCGTTGCATGATACTTGTAATTACAGCTTGGTTCCCAGGAAGTCGTTCTTGCTCCAGTCGAGCTGACCAATGAGAAAGCGCAACCCCTAATGTAGTCAATCGCAATTCTCTACTTCTATCTGGAGAAAATGTTCTAAGGAGACCTCCTTCTACCGTAGTAAGCACTCTTTCGTTCGTGCGTTGGAAATTATCAATCATTCTTGCTCCAACTTCCCGTGCAAAAGGATCAGCGGTTTCCTGATCTCTTCGCATATTAGCCAGGGTTTGCTCTTGATTTGCTACTGAGTTTGTATAAATATCAAATAGCGATGCTACGGCTACTTCCTCAAGGTCTCTTTGAAGCCCTGCTTGCAATGCTGCTTCTTGTTCAGGACTGCCGCTAACTGCAGCTCTTAACCTTTCTCTTAGTCGATCTACTAGCCCAGGTCTTCTTTCTTTTTGACTCATGGACTGGAATATATCATAAGGAAATGAAGAAATCAATACTATATTACGTAACCGTCCAGGAGTTGCCAAAAACTATGTCATCCTGAGGCTGAAAGCCGAAGGG
>CAZSQB010000064.1:0-5490 GCA_964608945.1 uncultured Gammaproteobacteria bacterium | reverse complement strand
TCGGCAATCCGATGCGAACGGGCATAGCGAGCATTCGCTTTGCCGAATCTTTTATACCAACCGTCAATGAACCTCCACCGGTTATGACAACGCCTGCTGGAGTTTGCCCGCCAAAACCGCTTTTTTTAATTTCAAGACCTACCATCGTGGAGATTTCATTGAGCCGTGGCCGTATGATTCCATCAACGAGTGTTTTTTGTGAGACCTTTCTAAGCTCCTCAGGAAGGCTGAGGTCTGTCAAATCAAGCTCGTCACTGGGTCTGTGATCCTTTGTCGCGTGCTCTTCTGGCTGAAGAATCTTCTTTGCAGGGTTTTGCGATAAGAAAAGTTTTATTTTTTCAGCACTCTCAATGGAGATACGAAGGCCGATGGCCAAATCATTTGTGATATGCCGTGCGCCGATTGCCAGAACAGATGAGTACGCTACCGACCCTTCTGTGTAGATTGAGATATCTGTTGTTCCAGCCCCAATATCAACAAGTACAACACCCAATTCTTTTTCCGTGTCAGAAAGGACAGAGAGCGAGCTTGCATAGCCGTTAAAAACAAAAGTATCAACATCCACACCCACTTCTGAAATCGCTTTCTCAAGATTTCTAACAGAGATGCTATTGGCAGTAATAATATGCGTATCAACCTCAAGCCTAACGCCTGACATGCCAATTGGATCTTTAATACCTTCTTGTCCATCGACAATATAATTTCTTGGCAGTACGTGAATTATGTCGCGCGTTGAGGGGAGTGATACTGCCTTTGCAGCGTCAATAACCCGCAGAAGATCGCTGTGGGTAATCTCTCCGTTTTGGTTTGAAACCGCGACAACACCTCGCGAATTTTGGCTCTCAATCTGACTGCCGCCTATTGAAGCGATGACATGAGAGGCAGAATACCCTGCCATCCGCTCAGCAGCTTCAAGCGACGTATTTATCGCACCAACAGATTCTTCAATATCAACGATTTGACCTTTTTTTATTCCCGCGGATTTTACTTCGGAGACTCCAAGGACGTTAACCACGTCTGTAACTTTTGCAATAACAGTAACGATTTTATATGTTCCGACATCTATACCGACGACTATTCTCCCATCAGTCATACACTACTTAAAAACAATCACGGGCTTGTCGAAGCGAAGGTCAAGCCTCGTGAATCGCTTACCTTCCATTGTAAGGCGAGGGAGGATTACTTGTAAAGAGGAAAATTGTTCATCAAGACTCCGCGTTTTGCTCATCAATACCTCCTCTCCGGTCTTGAGTTGAACAATATAGCCTGAATCTGAAGAAATAACGATGGATTCAAAATCTACCCCTTTTTTCGCCAACTCGCGTTCTAACTGCCCAGTATCTTTGTCTCCAAGTAATTCTACAATTGGCAAACGAGTATGGGGCAAGGGGCTGACAAAAAGTTTTTTATTTCGGCCGTATAGAAAATAGACAGTCACCGCAAGACAAATACACAAGAAGATGACGATAATCAAAATAAAGAAAATCTTCTTTTTTCCTCTTTTCCTATTTATCCGTTTGCGTAACAACATTTACTACTATCTCCACAACATTGTTTGCAGCATTTTGTAATAGATTCCGGAGCTTATCAACTTCTTTCGACGGATTCAAAGAGTGTTTTATTACATCTTGTATATGGGCATAGAGTGATTCGGAAGTAATCGCATCTTGCTCTACAACCTTTGCAAGCCCATTATCTTGCAGGAATATGGCATTCTTCCTCTGCTCATTTCTCTGGGAAAAGGGCAGAGGAATAAGTAAGGCCTTTTTTTCAAAATACAAAAGCTCTGATACTGTGTTAATACCGGATCTCCCAACAATAAGGTCTGCTGATCTGAAAAGAAAAGCGACGTCGTCTTGTGATGCGAATTTTTTCAGCATGTACCGATTCTGCTTATTCTCTGGGAGGTGCTTTTTTTTCTCTTCAAGTCGTTCGTAATCCCCAAATTCTCTCGCATCCCCAGTTTGGTGAAAGACAACATACTTATCAAGCAATTTATCAATACACCCCTCTACCAATACATTTATCGCATGCGACCCCAAACTCCCCCCGGTAATATAAATCAACGGCAAACCCTTATTTGAAATTGGATATTTGAAATTAGAAATTTGAAATTTCCTAATAGGGTTTCCCGTTAGAATCGTTTTTTCTTTTGGGAAAAATTTTCTTGAACTCTCCCAGGAGATGCATATTTTTGCAGCAAGTTTTGCTGCCAGCTTATTTGCCAACCCTGCTTCAAGCGTCTGCTCATGGATAACAGTTGGAATATGGGCAATAGAAGCAGCAAAAACCACAGGAAGTGATACGTAGCTGCCAAATGACAATATAACATCTGGTTTTGTTTTTTTAAGAATAGAAAGCGCCTGCTGGACACCAATAGGTAATTTGAGTAAAGAAAGTACTGTGTGCTTTGTTACTTTTCTCTGCATGCGACCGGTTGTTATTGGAAAAAATGGTATCCCTCTTTCAGTGACTACTTTCTCCTCAAGCGATCCTGCCTTATCTCCTTCTAATACTCGCTTCCTGCCGATAAATACCACTGAAATACTTTGTGGCAAAGCATCAATACATGCAAGCGCTGGAGATATATGACCGCCGATCACTGCTATTTTCATAAAATCTATTAGCCTTTACTATTTCCGTATCGGGCAATACTTAAGAGTATACCAACTGACGCCAAATCTACAACAAGCGCAGATCCACCATAAGAGATAAATGGCAATGGCACACCTGTTAAAGGAACAAGTGCGGTCATGGCAGCCAAGTTAATGACTGTTTGAATCCCTAAAAAGGATATTATTCCACCCGCGAGCAATTTCCCAAAGATGTCTTTTGCAGCTCCTGCAATAACAAAACCTCGCCAGATAAAAAGAATGTAAAAACCGATTAGCATTCCCGCCCCAAGAAATCCAAACTCTTCAGCGATGATAGGAAAGATCGAGTCTGTGACGTTTTCGGGTAAATACGCATACTTTTGCAACGAATTACCCACCCCCAAGCCAAATATTCCGCCAGACCCAAGTGCTATCAGTATTTGCTTCACGTGATATGAAGAACTCTCAAGTGACCTATCGATTGTAAGAAACGCTTTTAACCGCGCCAGCCTATATGGAGCAACGATAATAATAAGAATACCTGAGACAACCATTGCCGGGAGAAGGAGAATAAAATGATTCATACTGCCGCCTGAAAGGAAATACACTATGAGTGCCTCAAACAAAATAATTGATGCCGTTCCCATGTCTGGCTGTAACAAAACAAGGAGGACGACAAGCCCAAGAAGAAGCAAGAATGCAAAGAGTCTTCCCTTTTCTTTATGCGAAAACCACGCAGCCAAATAAATGGCAAGGCTTAACTTTACAAATTCTGCGGGTTGCAATGTTGTAAATCCAAGATTTATCCACCTATACGCACCAAGAGCGCGTATGCCAACTCCAGGAATAAATACAAGAATAAGAAGAATGATCGCGGCGATCAAAAGCACGATGGCAAGATTATACAATTTTCGATAATCAAAATAAGAAAAGAAAAAGAGTGCAGAAAATCCCAAAATCACCCAGAGTATTTGGTCTTTTATATAATGATATTTATCATTAAAATCCCGAAATGCAATAAATGATGAGGCGTCATACACCATAAAAAGACCAAAGAGCGTCAGACAAAATACAATACCAAGGAGGAAAAAATCCATTTTTTTCATACTTACACTTTATTTTATACTAACTCAGAAGGAATAAACAGAAAAAAATTCTGCTTGCAGAATTACGTGATAAATGCGAGAAAAAGTCCTAGGATAGCAAAGAAAATGCCGACAATCCATGCGCGCATAACAATCTTTGGCTCTTCCCACCCCCGCTGTTGAAGCGTCAGATGCAAAGGCGCAACAGGGAGAATTTTTTTCCCAAAATAGCGTTTGCTTAATAGTTGAAGAAGCGATGAGCCAATTTCAAGCACAAAGACGCCGCCTATAACCACCAATGCGAGCGCTTTTCCTGTTAAAAGACCGATAACGGCAAGCACTGCACCGAGAGACAGCGCGCCAACGTCCCCCAGCATTAATCTCGCCTTATAGATATTAAAGTACAAAAAGGCGATAATTGACCCAAGCAGGATGGCGATAAAAATCCCGAGTGACTCATCGAGCTGTTGGTTGGTCGCTGAGATGACCAAAAAAGCTATAAGGCAAATCATGAGAAGCCCTGTTGCCAGTCCGTCCAGACCGTCTGTGATATTTACAGCATTGACAAAAGATACGATCACAAGCGCAGCAAAAGGGACGAAGAGGAATCCAATACTGATCGGTCCAAACCCGTGAACAAAAAGAAATGAGTAACCAAGTTGTGTATAAAAAACAAATGCAATAATTGACGCGAGAATAAGCTGAATAATAAATTTATGGCGAAAACGAAGTCCAAAAAAGCCTGTCCTTCCACCGCTTAGTTTTTTAAAATCATCATACGTTCCCAAAAGACCGAAGCTAATGAACGAAAACAAGATAACAAATATTTCCCATGCTTTTGTTTCTGTACCCAACATTCCATATGCCCACTGCGACAAGACAACAACAACGAGTATGATAAGAATACCTCCGCCTATTGGCGTTCCCGCTTTCCAGGCATGGAACTTATCAAAAATTGGGGTTCGTTTATTAAATGGGTCTTTTGTTTTCTGATTTGCCCGCTGAAGTTTGATTTTGTAGAGAAAATCAATGAATGGAATGAGCAGAACTCCGGTTATGAAAAACGACAAAATCGCCAAACCTAAAATCGTTGCCATGAATTCTTATTATACCCTTCAATAGACTGTAGTACAAATCTATAACATTTTCTCAATCACGAAGGCAGCCTCTTTTCCTTCAAAAACAATAATATCCCCTCTCTTTGTATGAGATGAAAGATATTCAGCAGCATGAGTTGATGAGACAATTTCTATATTGCATGTACTACCGCTATCGGCAATACCCTTCTTTATTGACGAGAAATAATTTTTGTTCGTAAGAATAAGATCATCGCAGACTTGTGCTATTTCTTTTGCCACCCGGTAGTGCTCGTCGTTCGTTTTCTTCCCAAGTTCTATCATCGGTTGTAGAACAAGGATTTTTTTACCTCTGTAAATCTTGGCATAATTTAGTGCAGCGATAACAGCGTCAGGATTCGCATTGAACGTATCATCGATAATTGTCACGCCATTTTGTAGCTTATGGTAAATCATTGTCTTTGGTAATGGAGTAAGAGCAGATACTGCCTTTTTAATCTCGTCTTCCTTCATGCCTAAATAGGCTGCTACATAAATACCAGGAAGAATATTCTCGATTGTATGGGCACCAAGAAGCGGCACTTCAAGGTACATGGTTTTCTCTCCGATATGAACATCAAATGCTACACCTGTTTTTTTAACCACGATCATGTTTGCAAAAATATCGGGTTTTGAGGCAGATTTGGACGTCTCTGTAGTCAGAATTTCATAAAGCACTTTCTTCTTTTTTGTATT
>CAZSQB010000063.1:0-5514 GCA_964608945.1 uncultured Gammaproteobacteria bacterium | reverse complement strand
TTGCCTCGTCAAATAACCCTTTCTGGTAATAAATATTTTTGCTGAATGCTTCCCATGATAGATTGACTGTCGGCGCGTCAATATGGAGTGCATCTGCGACAAATTTGCGATACTGCTCATCGGTAAAGGGACGCCTGGCAAACCCGACAATATAGAATTTGTCGCCTAACTGGTTTTTTTGAAATAAAGAATATAAAGCAGGAAATAGTTTGTTTCGGGCGAGATCACCTGTCGCTCCTAAGAGAACAAGAACAAACGGGCTTGGAGACATAGCTGTATTCTATATGTTTTGGTCTGTAATTAAAACTGTCTTCTTTGCTATTTCCGGTCGTTTGAAAAATCTTGAAGGAATATCTTTTTCAGAACCTGGGCTAAACATTACTTCAAGCGCTTTTTGTTTGTCTTCGCCAAAGACGAGGACAAGGAGGAAATCCATATGTGAGAGGCCGAGGAATGTCATGGTTATTCTTTGTTTAAATATGCCCTTTTCGTCGTTGAATTCTGAGACCAATAAACTTTTTTGTGAAGGTTCAAATAGTGGATTTGTAAAGTCTGGCCGATTACCTGCGATTCCAGCCGTATGCCCGTCGAGGCCAATACCCAAGACTGCAATATGTTTTTGAAAAACTGATAAGAGAGAACGAAGCTTATCGTCATAAAGTTGTGCAGTATCTTCCCTTTTATTGTCATTCTCGACTTGATCGAGAATCTGATCCTCGCTGGAGTTTACCCTGATTCCCGCTTTCGCGGGAATGACAGAAGGGCGGGGATGACGTCTCGGGTTCTGCAAAATCGGGTAAAATGGGATGTCGTTGTAGTCAAGATAGCGAAGCAAGCCTGAATCCTTGAGCATCTTCTCATTACTTTTCTCATGGAGCTTATCGCCGTACCGTTCATCAACCATGCCTACACCCCCCGGGTGTAGCCTCAAATCAACAGACAGAAATCTATAGAGCTCCTTTGGCGTTTTCCCACCTGAAAGATATACGACTGTTTTCTTATCGACTATTGCAGAGAGTATATCTTTTGCCAGCTCCAAACCCGAGGTAGCGTTATCAACCCGACAAATAAGAATTCCTTCGTTTCTGTGCGAGCGAATATTTTTCTCCGTGAGGATTTTTTGAATTGCCTGCATCCTTGACCTATTATAGCAAGGATTACTGAGCCGGTGCTTGGGTTGGACCAAAGGGGTTTTTCCCTTTTTCAGCGCATTGTCTATTTGTTTTTCCTTCCGGCGTCACGCAAATAATGTATGATTTCCCTTGTTGACGGGCAAAATAATCATAGGGTTTAAACGTGACAGGATCGACAATAATCTTATCAAGATATTTTGTGTAGAGTTGGTTGAGATTGTCCGGATACAGACTATTATCAGCAAAATACTTCTCAAGCGCATCTTGCAATGCTTGTACATCCGCTGCTCGCTTTTGATCTCTCTCATCGGCCGTAAGAAGTGATGCTGTCGGTGCAGCTTCTTCGGTTGGAGATGACTCTTCCACAATTTCTTCTGTTGGCTCTGGCGTAACAGTTTCTTCTTCTGCCTGATCCTGTATAGTCTCTTCTTCCTCTGTAGACTGCGATGATGACACAAACACAAAAATACCAACACCAATAATGATCGTTAAGAACGCCGCGACGATAACCATTACTCCTCTTCCCGGCATGTGGAATGCAAATCTCGGTTTGGGGTTTTCTTGCTGTTGTGGGAGTGTCGTATTTGCAACAGGGATTTCTGTTGATTCTGTCATCGAGAGGAGCTTGAATCCTTCGTCAATATCCTGCTTTGTGTAGCCAGCTTGCAAGAGTGTAGAAACAATAACCGGATCTTCAGTTTTTTGATCGCGTTGTTCTCTAATAAACTCTGTGATTTTTTGATCAGGCATACAATTAGTCAAACAGATAAAATGAGGTAAGTCAAGAAAGTGGCAGATTACCGTGAAAAGAGTGGGATAATAAACTGGGAAACCTCTTTGACCGTTACAAGGAGGATTAATGAAAGCAAAAGAATCATCCCTACGGTATGGGCAATAACTTCAACTCGCTGATTTACTTTCTTTCTAAAAATACCCTCGATAAGAATAAAGAACAGCCGACCGCCATCAAGCGCGGGAATCGGCAAAATATTGAAAAACGCCAAGGTGATCGAAAGAAGCCCTGCCAGATTCAGCCACTCAAGCAGGCGTTCGTTTACGTCATAGAATTTGCCGATATAATTGAAGTAAACAAAAATGCCTATTGGCCCTGATACAGCATTCCCAACTGGCTCAACGGTTCTTTCTTTAAAAGATACTACGATAAGATTCCCTAATAGATCCATGTTGTAGGCCATGAGGTTAAATGGATGGATAAAACCTGAGAACGATCTCTGCATGGGGCTCTGATAATTCAGTATTGCTGTTGGGATAAATGCAACGCCAAGTGGACCCTCTCCTTTTGGCGGATTAACACGTGGTGTGACCCTGACCATATATGGTTGATCTGTACGGAGGTTCTGCAATGTAATGGCTACCTCTTTCCCTTTGTTTTTTTGTACCAAATCACTAAATACCTTGTTGTCTTTTATCGCTTCTCCATTGACCGATATAATTTTTGATGGTTTTTTGATACCTGCTCTGTCAGCTGGAGAATCAGGCGTTACAAAACCAACTACCAGATCAAGCTGTTTGGTGTTGTAATTTGTTTGATTAACAAAGAAAAATTTGTAATCAGTAAGAAGCGGTAAGTCGGTTTTGTAATTGGTGAAGCCTAACATAACATAATAAATAAGCGCTGCAAGAAGCGCGTTCATCACCACTCCGGCGACGACTACTGCAGCTCGTTGACCGACAGGTCGCGCAAAAAAGGCACGCTTTAAATTAGTATTATGTATAGAGTATTTAGTATTAAGTATTTCTGCTTTTTTGCTTGATACTTTATACTTACTACTTGATACTTGCAAGTTAATCTTGCCCCCTCCAGCTTCGTCTTCACCATACAGCTTGACAAATCCGCCAATAAGTACGGGGTAAAACGAATATTTTGTCTCCCCTCGTTTTAGAGAAAACAGCGCCGGCGTCACCGGGAAACCAAAGCCGAATTCTTCAACTTTGATATTTAATTTTCTTGCAACCAAAAAATGCCCGAGTTCGTGGATGAGGACAAGGACGCTGAGGATAAAAAGGAAGATAAGAATTGAAATGAGAATTTCCATAGAAATAGATTATATCAGCTTTATCTCAAATGTTAAAACGCAAAGCTCAAAACGACATCTGAAATTTCAAAATCATCAAAATCTTTTTGGGGAGATTTAAGATTTAATTTGTAGATTTGCGATTTTCGATTTAAGCTTTTAGATTTGCAGCAATTCCTGCTCCTTCTGTGCTCCCATCGTATCAATTATCTTCATCGTATCATCAATGACTTTCTGTACTTCTTTCTCCATCCTATGCATATCGTCATCTGATATTTCTTTGTCATCATGGGATTTTTTTATCAATAACATTTCCTCATGCCGCGCCTGGCGAACCATGATCCTCCCGTTCTCAAGCTTATGACGCATAGATTTTATGAGTTCCTGTCTCCTCTCCTCAGACAACGGAGGGATCGTAATGCGGATTATCTGTCCATCAACGGCTGGGCTTAGACCAACATTTGCTTCCCTAATACCTTTTTCAATTTCTTGGATGACCGTATGATCAAATGGCGTTATAACAAGCGTATGAGGATCAGATGAGCCAATTGTCGCAAGCTCCATAACTTTTAATTGGGCTGATCCGCCGTATGCGCGTATGACAATATTTTCAACCAGTGCAGGCGATGCTTTACCAGTACGAATAGTAGCTATATCTGTTTTGAGTATATCCAATACTTTCTGTACCTTCTGTTTCGTCGAATCTAAATCCATAGAGAGGTTGCCATAATAAATCCTAGCGGGATTATTCGCCAATTGCAAATCTCTGAAATCGTTTTATGCTGATGTTTTCACCTAACTTGCCGATAGCGCCTTTCACCACGTCTTGCACAGTCTGTGATCCATCGCGGATGTATTCTTGTTTTAATAACGCGTCAACGTCTTTTGGATTCATAGCAGCAACCTGCATTGCGATTTCTTTTGCTAGGTGTTTAAATTCATCGGTTCTTGCCACGAAGTCTGTCTCACAGAGAAGCTCAAGTAAGACACCGACTCTACCACCTTGATGGATATACGCCTCAATAAGCCCTTGCTCTGTTGCACGCTCTGCTTTTTTTTCAGCTTTTGAGAGAGAATTTTTATTTATCCAATCGACTGCTTTATCGTAATCACCCTTTGTCTCTTCAAGCGCTTTTCTGCAATCTGCGATAGAGGCTGATGTTTCGTTGCGGAGTTTTTTTAGTTGTTCGAGATTTATGTCTGTCATAGTTTAGGGTTAATCGGTTTGGGTAACGAAGCCCGTATCGTTTAGAGTTATACGTTATACGTAACCGCCTTACGAAACTGGCTTCGAAACCGTCCAACGCTAAACGAGTTACTCAACGGACACGCCTTCCGGTGTTTCTTTCGTCTCTTCAATCTTCTCCTCTGCGGTTTTCACTGCTTTTCTCGTCGCTGTCTTTCTCGGTTTTTTCTGTGGTTTCTCTGTAGGCTTCTCTACGTTTTCTGTGCTTACAGGCTTTTCCGGCTTCTGTTCTCCGTTCTCCGACTTCCGACTTCTGACCTCTGACTTCCGTCCTTCAATCCACGCATCAACGATGTAGCTTGTAATCAACTTTATTGACCCTACCGCGTCGTCATTTGCTGGGATTGCGTAGTCAATAAGCGTTGGGTCCGCGTTGGTATCAGTAATGCCAACTGTTTTGACACCGGTTGCCAATGCCTCACGGACTGCGAGATTTTCAAGATGTGTATCAATGATAAATAGCGCGTCGGGGAGTCTTTGCATATCGGCTATGCCGCTATAGAAACCAGCAAGTTTTTGCCGTTCTCTCTCCCACAGTGATACTTCTTTTTTCGTGTACTTGGCTTTCTCTTCAGGATTATGTAATCGTTCTGATAAATAATTCAGTCGCTTGAAATTTTTGGTGATTTCAGAAAGATTGGTCAGAATACCGCCGATCCATCGATTGGTGACATAAAAAAGACCATCAACGCCTTCCTTTTGCGCACGAGCTACTTCTTCTTTGACAATATCTGCTGCTTGGCGTTTGGCTCCCAATACTACTAAACTAGTGCCTCCTTTGGAAGCCAAAGCTTTGACAAAAGCGACGGCTTCATCCAAGCCTTCTTTTGTCTTCTCAAGGTCAATGATATTGATACTATCACGCGCTTCAAAAATATAATCTCGCGCTTTGGGGTTTTGGCGTGTTACTTGGTGACCAAAATGGCACCCAGCCTCAAGCAGTTCTTCTAGTGTAACTGTTCTCATACATGTCTTTTACCCGCCGCTCAAGCGCTCTTTGCAGCGTGTATGAATAATACTGAAAAAGCTGCAAAGGAAGCTTAGGCGGGCGTCCTCCACCTGACGCTTTTTACAAAGACAACTGTCAGATGTGCGTGAT
>CAZSQB010000062.1:0-5527 GCA_964608945.1 uncultured Gammaproteobacteria bacterium | reverse complement strand
TGTAATAATGGTTACAGAATTGTCCGTCTGGATAGTCTAAATTTACATCATGGCAGCACGAGGAGAAACATTAGGCGGACTAAGATTTGGTGGTTTGCCGTCAAATGGAATCCTTCTTGGTCCCGACACTGGAACTTCCGCAGGCGGAGGAGATCCAAGCCCTCAAACCTCAGACATGCTCCGAGTCTTCAATACTGATTTCACAAACTTCGACGCGGCCACCATACAAGAAGCGCGAGAAAGACAAGTATTAGCAGGGAGAGTCATATTGATTCTCGGAGTTGGACCTCGTGGCATGGGAGGAGCCGCCGCTAAAGAAGTTGCACTACAAGGCGCAACAGTTGTTGTCAGTTCTCGCGCAGATAAGGATGGAAATCCAAAAAATCAGGATATGCAGGATTTTGTAAAAACACTTGGGAAGAATGCAAGCTGGATAGGAAGCGACGTTGCAGGGCTGATCACGCACCCTGACACTGGTAAGGTAACGTATGACAGCCAACGAGTTATACAAGAAGTTGCGGCTGAAACGGCCTATGGAAGACTTGATGGACTTATCATTACCTCTGGAGACATACAAAATACTGGTGCGTTTCAGAAGGTAACAAGGGATAGGACAGTAGAGATATATGAACAGGATGCATTAGGTCCAATGTTTGCAATTATGGCTGCTGCAGATCATATGACGAAACAAAATCCCCCAGCAGGAAGGATTGCTGTCGTAGGAAGTATTTCTGGAGCAGGAAACGGTTTCCAGATTGAATACTCTATGGCCAAGGCCGCAATTCACGCAGGAGTAATTGCGCTAGGTAAAGAGCTGGATTTTTGGAGAGAACGTGCAGAATCCAAAGGAAGAACACGACCTGAGGTTTTCGTAAATGCTCTTGCACCTGGCCTAGTAACTACTCCGCCAATCGAGAAATACCGTCAGGAGATACGGGATGGAATAGTACGTACATCTGGAGCTGAGAGAGAGTTACACCCAGGGGAGCCAGGATCGATGCTTGCGAAGCTCATGGGGCAATATGCGGGTGAGATAAACGGACAAGTGATCCCAATGTTGGGTCGGGGAGAAATACCTTCCTGGCTCGCAGCATAATTATGGCAATTGCAGGAGAACGAGGCGTTTTTATTAGACAACCACTACTCTTACCAGATGGCGGGGAGGCTGGCTCTTCACCCATCATTACAGAAATTCGCGAAAGACAACCACTACAAGGAAAAATTGGACTAGTAACTGGGACAGCAAGAGGAATAGGAGCTGAAATTGCTGTTGCATTGGGCAAAGCAGGCTCCGGCGTTATTGGAACGCATGTTGATCCAGGAAAAGAGGGAAAGCAGACTGAGACAGGAAAAAGAGTAAGACAATTTGGAGTTCCCTTTGAATCAGTGACAGCTGATGTAACAGACGAACAAGACAGATTAGCGATGCTATATAGAGCAGTTGGTAACCCGCGATACCCAAGAAAAATTGACTACCTTGTCCTTAACGCTGCAGGAGGATTAGAAAAAGGAAAACCAGAAAACTGGGCGGAGATGATAAATGTGGACGCACAACGCGCTTTAGTGGATATGTTTCTACCATATATGAACGAAGGTGGTGCAATTATTTTTATGACAAGTCTCTGGGCTCATAAATATGGCGAATTAAACCAACTTCCTGCGTATGGTCCTGTGGCAAGCACTAAGAACAGAGCAGAAAGAGAACTCAGAGAAAGACAGGATGAGCTGGCCGAAAGAGGAATAAAACTAGGTTTTGTTGTTGGACATGTTATCACGGGGACCGCTGCGCATTCGCTTTTTACACGAGGTGCGAAAGAGGAAATGGCAAGACTTGAACAACTAGCAGCAGGCGGCAAATTCCCAGAAGCAGCAGATATGGGAAATGCAGTGCAAGCATTACTAGCGAGAGACTTTGCACCTGGAGAAACTGTATACATTGGAGGAACTAACGCAGAGCCTCTCAATTTCCCAACGGGTGAACTACAAAGACCCGATATTGCTAAAATCTTTAATATGTACGACGACAGTAAATTATTAGTTAATACATTTGAGCGGACAGGAAATGGAACGGGAAGTGCAAGGTATACTGTGAGAGAAAGCGATACAGAGGGTCATTTTACTGGTCCATACGCTGATCTGTCACTTTTTCGAGGGGTGGATCAGATTGAAGCAATGGCGCAAGCAGGAGGATTAACCCTTCTCTCAATGGAGGGAAACTCGGGAGCGCTAGGAGTATTTCAAGGAATTCGAGGAGGAATACGGTTTGAGCGCCCTCTAAAACCTGGCCTAGAGGCAGAAATTTATACTAGGATCATTAGACGATCGCGAGAAGGGGTAATTATTGACACCGAAATGCAAGTAAACGGTGTTCCTGTTTCAAATGCAAATGGAGTTGATATTGCAATCCTTCCAAATGAGAGAACGGCCCGCATGGTTCTTGCACAAAAATTCGCTGAATTAAACACACCTGCAGCATAAAACTTCTTACTGCTTTTTTGTAGTACCTCCCACAGAATTCTCTCTGCATTTATTTGTATGATAGAGCTATGTCTGTTGTAGAAGCGCCGCCATCGTTAACGAGTGGGACTCCGTATGTTAAAGAAACTCGCAAGAGTCCAACCGGGATAGGCGGGGTTGTCATTCACTGGGGAGACAAATGGCTAGATTACGAGTTACGACAAAGAATAACTGCAGCATACCAAATCCCTGACAGCGCCCTTGCTAAAGATACTGGGTTTGATTATATATACCGTCAAAGAGATGGCATCACAAGGCCTGAGGCGCGGGCAGATGAGATAGAGGTTGCTGTAATGGCAACCCAGGCAATCTTAGATGAAAATGGGTGGCAACCGGACGAAGTTGATGTATTTCATCTGGGAAGTGGCGTACCAGTCGTCGATGATCCGAATATACCTGACTACGCAAAAGAGATTGCGGGAAGAGTAAAGTTACGGCCAGATGTTGAAACTCATAACGTCTATGCAGCCTGCAACTCAGGCGCTCACGGAGAATATTTGGCGCTCAAAAATCCTAGGCTCAAAGGGAAAAAGGGAATTTTTTTGGGCATGGAAGGGCCAACCGCACTAACTCCAGACTTTGACCCAAGGCTTTCAGACTACCTCTCTATGCAAGTCTTCTCAAATACCGCTGCAGGAATGGGCGTTGTGATTGGGGAAAACATCGTACTCTATAGCCATAGACACAGCGTCATAGTCGATGAAGCAGGAGCTCTTGCGGCAAAAATGACATATGAGCATATGGTTGATCCTGAAGATCCTAATATATGGCAAGAAAGAGAAGGAACGAGTATTGTGCGAATGCCAACCCCGGAAAATGGAATGCTGCTTCGCATGAGAGGAAGGGAAACGGCACTATTCTTTGTCAGGAACGGCATACGGTTTGTTGGAGATCTCATTAAGGACCATGAGGAAAGACTTCCCGAAGCAAAAATAGCATACTTCGCGGCGCACCATCCGAGCCGAGGAGTGAATGATTTGCTTTCCAATGGCTTACTGAGAGCAGGTATAAAAGATGTTGAGATTCCATGGGTCGTTAAGAGCGGAAATAGCAGCGCTGCAACAACACTTACTGCGCAAATCTTACTTTTCGATCGAGCCACACATGGGACAGTATTTGGCGTTGCCAGCTACGGCGCCGGGGGATCATGGACAGGTTTTACTGCCGAATATCGGCAACGAGGAGCGTAGGTAAAATTCTTGCCCATTTCCCGTATTGCGAGTTACAGAAATTGTTGTTATAGTAGGTTAAAGTTATTATATGCCACAAGCATTGGAGGGATCACGATACTTAGATCAAAGTGTTTTGCTTGAAGCGAAAGGGCGAGGTGTAGAGTTTGAGCCAAAACCAATAGACAGAATTGTTGTAACAGGATATTCTGCAGTAACTTCCTTTGGCGGAGCTGAAGAAACGTGGGAAGCAATACTGAGAGGAGAATCGGCAGTAAAAAGAGTCGAAACAAATAACCCCGACGTGCAAATTGCTGCATTACTGCCCCCGACGTATGAACCTATAAAAGAGGTCAGAAAAAATTACAAAGCGCTTGGATTGTCGGAGTTTTCTGCAACAGCAACTCTTCTTGCGCGCGAAGCACTTCTTATGGCAGGCTTGCTGAATGAAGAAGGGAGAGTTGACGATGAGAAAATAGACCCTAGGCAAGCTGCAACCTGGATATCAAGTGGATATGCAGCTACGGATAAAATGATTGATGTCCAACACGCAATCGATGAGGGAAAACGAGTTTCACCGAGCTTAAGCTTACAGCTATTCCCAGAGCAAGGAAACGGAAGAACAGCTGGCCTTCTGGGACTTAAGGGCCCAGGAGGCAACACAATGGAGGCCTGCGCAACAGGCGCGTCAAACATCGTTGAAGCGTATCAGAGAATCAGACTCGGAGAAGCAGTAGTTGCGGTTGCGGGGGGTATTGAAACAGTCCCAATGTCACGCCTTGATGCGTCACTCGAGACATTTACAGCCTTGACAGCGCTGTCAACAAGAAACGATGACCCGGAAGGAGCGAGTAGACCTTTTGACAGGGATCGAGACGGCTTTGTGGTTGCAGCTGGAGGAGGATTAGTAGTGCTTGAGTCGCTCGACCATGCGCTTGAAAGAGGAACGCCAATTTATGCGGAAATTTTTGGGGCCAAGAAAACTATGGATGGATTCCCAAAGCCTACAGAAATGGATCCAGAGCGTGTTGCAGAAACCATTCAGCTCGCATCGTATGATCGGATTGCGCGGGCGCTTCGAATTCCGCGCGCAATTTTAGCCCACGCCACATCAACTCCTGTTGGTGACGTGAAAGAAGCTGAGGCGCTTTTTAGGGCTTACGGGCGCGCATTAGATAGTATTCCGGTTACAGCCATTAAATCGAACCTCGGACACCTTATGGGAGCAGCGGGATCGATAAATGTCATCGCGACAATACAAGCAATACGAGACCAAAAATTGCCAATGATTCGTAACCTACAACATCCAGATCAAAGGGTACTAGATTATGGTTTACGGCTTGTGCAAAACAACTATTACGAATTTGACCCAGAATACCCCATGGATGAGGGGCTAGCAGTAGCATATGGATTCGGCGGTTATAATGCAGCGATTTATATTAGCAGGTATCGGGAACTGAGTCAGGCTACTGCTTAAACCCTCTACTCAAAAACTGTCTGTACGATTTCAGGAAAACTTTGGTAAGGAATTCACATTTCCCACTCTCGTTGATGTTCGATATAGCACATAATCGAAAAATCTATTATTGCAATAAAAAAATCATATGCTATAGTCATGGTGTGGACGGGCAAAAAAGAAAGCTCCAAGAACGACTCGAACGCGTCTGGGATCCAGCAGATTTTACATCGCTTTTCTCAAACCCCAACTCACCACCAATTCAATTTGTCAAAAAGGGAACAATCCTATTTAATACCGGTGATCCATTGGGCCGACTGTATTTAATTAAAGAAGGATATATGAAGATTTATCGACTTTCAGAGGAGGGGAGAGAGACGACAAG
>CAZSQB010000061.1:0-5645 GCA_964608945.1 uncultured Gammaproteobacteria bacterium | reverse complement strand
CACCTGCCCGAATAACTAGGAAAAATATTATTTCCTTTCGGAGAAGTGCAAAAAAAATGTAAAGGGGTTACTATGTGTACTACCTGCCCGGTTTGCATTTTGTCTTTTTGCATACCTCCTGAGTTCTGTTTGGAGAGAATTCAGGAGGCTTTTTTGTTTACCAAGGTCCGTCCTTGTGTTAAGGACGGACCTTAACAGGTACGGTTATTCTGACATTTTTATTCTGACAGTTCACGGAGGAATGAAAACTAAGGAGCAGATCGAAACCCCACTTCGTTCTGCTTTGCAGAACTACGCGGGGTAAAGGGGGTGATTAAAAATGATAAACAGAAAAATCGCAATGAGCGCCATGTCGATAGTGACTGCATTGGCATTGGCAGGAGGCGCCACATTCGCATTCTTTAGCGATACTGCAACAAGCAATGATAATACTTTTTCAACAGGAAACGCTGACTTGCAGATTACAAACGATGAAACATCACCACCGACCGATCCAGAATTACCATATAGCAATTTAATCGCTGGCGTAAGCTTTTCAGATATTGCGCCTGGGTTTTCTGAGGATAAGGATTTTTGGCTCAAGAATAACAGCTCAGGAGACTTCGGGATGGATGTTAAAGTAGATCTGGCAAGTATAGTAGCTGGTCCAGATTTAGGAGATGAGTTGATGATCGGTTTTCGGTGTGATACTGATGAAGATGGCATAGATGATGGAGATACCGTGATTGCAGCCAAATCAGTAAATACATGGGGTACAGATCTACCAGTTGCTCTTGCAGCAATTGGAGCACATCAGGATCCTGAAGTTGGAGCAACGACAACGTCTGATCAAGATGAGCTACTTTGCAGAATGACTGCAAGCGTGAGCGAAGAAGCAACAAACGATATTGCTGGAGAGTCAGTTACCTTCGATGGGGTATTTGATGGAACTCAAATTTGATCCAACACCGTAAAAGTATAGTGTATTCCGCTGGTGGTGGGGAAATGCCCACTCCACCACCAGCACAGTGGGAACTTAATAAATTATTAAAACGTCATTCTCGACCTGATCGAGAATCTGATCCTCGCTTTCGCGAGGATGACAGAAGACTGGGATGACGAATGGAGAGCATATGAGACAAAAAATCAAACAAATTACAAATCATAAAATAATTAAAACAACGCATAAAACGACTGTAATTTCATTGCAGGTAGTTCTTTTTCTGCTGCTTCCGATTATAATTTTTACTCTTATCACTTCAAAATCATCGATCATAAATAGTATCCAGTCATTTGTCGTCCAATCAGGCAGCATGGAGCCAGCACTTCCTGTAGGAAGCATTATTTATGTACAACCGCAGGTAGCATATGCTGCAGGAGACATTGTTGCATTTAAAAACGAAGCAGATCAGACAATAACACACAGGATTGCGGACATACAGTTTAGTGACGGGACTGCGTACATCACCAAAGGCGACGCCAACAAAAAGACAGATGCCGGCCTTGTACCAATCGATAAAGTTGTCGGAAAAGCCTATTTTCATATTCCGTACGTTGGTTACCTCATAAATTATTTGAAAACGCCAAAAGGATTTGGATTATTTGTAATTTTGCCAACCGTTTTATTCATTCTTTCTGAGATTTGGAATATCAAAAAAGAAATCGATCGCCACATCGCACAAAAAATCGAGCAAAAAATCACTGAGAAGATATAAGATATAACATGGACAGGATAGCACGATTTGGATTAATAATTGTTTATGGGATAATTTTATCGCTCCTATCTTTTCGCCTCACTGCCGCTTTCTTTACCGACTCTGCAAACTCAACTGACAATACCTTCACCGCAGCCGCAGAGTTTCCTATCTCAAGCCCAACACATATTGTAATAAATGAAGTTTTTGTCGATGGAGGAGCAAATAGTGAATGGGTTGAATTGTTTAATCCCACAGCGTCAACTGCAGCACTGGACGGATGGAAATTGACAGACAATACCTCAACTGAAATCTTCCCATCTGGCTTGTCTTTAGCCCCTAATGCCTTCGCAATTGTCGTTGCTAGTGGAAGCTCTGTCTCAATTCCTGGTGGTGTATTAAAAATTGAGACTAATACAACGCCAATTGGAAATGGCTTAACCCCAAATGATAGGCTATTGCTTGAGCAACCGGATGGGTCAGATGTTGATTCGGTTAGTTTTGGTTCAGACCAAACTTATTTCACTATAGCAACACCTTCAGCAACACAATCTACAAGAAGAATTCCCAACGGGAATGATACTGATAATGCATCAGATTGGCAAAACGGGAGTCTATCAAAAGGAGTAACGAATTAGTATGAAACGAATATTTAAAATTGTCTCCCTTTTAGTGATCGTTGGAATACTTGCGACGCAGACGAATGTGATTTCTAACTTTTTCAAACCCAACACCGCGTATGCGGTGGGGGATTTGATTGTGGATTGGGGGATAGGCGTTGGGGATGTCGGGGCGATTTTTACTGTCAACAATATGGCCCCCGGTGATTCGGAGGATCGAAATGTCATAGTCACCAATGGCGCCCCAACAATTCGGCCCGTGGCAATCAAAGGCACAAATCTTGTCGAAACAGACGCTTTGTCAGGAGTCATGGATATTGAAATAACAGACGGCGTGACAACACTGTACACAAATACCCTGCAACAATTCTTCGCCGATAGCCTGGATCCGGACGGTATACCCCTTAGTAATCATAATGGGGGCCAAACGAAAACCTATTCAATTATCGTCACCTTCCAAGAAGGCGCGGGCAATGAATTCCAAGACCAGGAGCTTTCCTTTAATTTGGTCATCGGCATCGGCATAGATGTTCCGGCTGAGTGTGAGTCTCTTCTGCCTCCGGGAAAATTCCCAATCTTCGGTACAGCTGGGAATGACAGAATTTTAGGAACCAGCGGTGATGATGTCATATTTGCCTTCGAAGGCAAAGACCGGGTTTTTGCACATGGGGGCAATGACTGCATTATCGGCGGGCTTGGGAATGACGAACTACGTGGTGAGACAGGAAATGACTTTATCTTCGGCAATGAAGGCAATGATCTGCTCGTTGGTGCGGTTGGGAATGACACCATCTTCGGCGGGAACGGGGCAGATACGATCAGGGGCGAAAACGGTCATGATCTCCTCAATGGCGAGGATGGCAACGATATTATGACTGGCGGCAACGGCAACGATGAGATAAACGGCGGAAATGATAACGACACGATAAATGGGGAAAACGGTACGGACATGATTCATGGTGATGCAGGAAATGATTCGTTAACCGGCGGAAATGGGCCAGACACCCTCATCGGTGATGCTGGCACAGATAGTGCCAATGGCCAAGCGGGACCAGACACCTGCGATGCTGAAACGGAGACGAATTGTGAATTCTGACGGTCCTGATGTCTTTATTGCAACGTCTGTTTTTCGAATAATACAAATGGCAAAGATCCAGACGACAAGAACGTTTTGAATGTTTTGCCATTCATAGTAGCGCAAACTACAATGAGCAACCTTTTCATGAGAGGAGGTGATTATATTGAATAAAATTACATACAAAATCGGTGCAGCAGTCGCAGGAGCAGCACTTCTCGCAACAGCATTTGCATCTGCTGCTTTCGCTGATACAACAGTTGAGATTTCAGGAAACGGCACTGGTTCCAATAACACTGGCAACGTAACACAGCTATCAACTGTTACCGTTGGCCAAAGCAATGATAGTTATGTCGACCTGACAGTGAAGGCCAAAGCCAACACCGGCGGCAATGAAGCCAATGGCAATACCGGTGTCGGAGCGGTATCCATTACGACGGGCAATGCGACAGCCGATGCAGGAGCCGAAGTAACAGGGAGCAAAAACATAGCGAAAATTCCCTGCAAGTGCATCTGTCCGAATGGAGAGACTGGCATTCTCATTTCTGGGAATGGTGACAGCTCTACCAACAACTCAACAGTGCACAAAGCTAGCACGCTAACAGCTAGCCAAACCAACAAACAAAAGGTTAAAGGCAAGGTAAAAACCAAAGCCAAGTCTGGTAATAATACAACCAGTTACAATACTGGAGGTGGCGACGTCTCTGTCACAACAGGAGACGCGTCTTCGACATCCGGAGCGAGTGTCTCAGGTCCAGTAAATGTGCTCAAAGGCGACTGTGGATGTAAGGATCCAACACCGCCACATGAGCCACCACAAGAGTGAGTGGTGTGTAAAAATACCTTACAATAACGCGCGCGATAAAAAAAGCCCTGCCTAAGGCGAAAGCCGGAAAGCGGGGCTTTCATTTGAGGTTGGACGCTTGATGCTAGAAGCTAGACCTTGAGGTTGGAAGATAGAGGATAGATATCTCAAACTTATTGTCACAATTGACAATTATCCTATTTTGTGTATACTGAATTTGGTATGAAAAGGTCTGCTCAGATTGTCATATCAACCTCAACAATAATTGCACTTGTTCTTTCTACTCTTCCTGTGGCAAATGCTAAAGTCAGTGTGAATGTTTCAAATAATGGCGAGGGGAGCCATACAAACGTTGATGTCAAAAGCAGCACCTCGACATCCTACAAGAGTTCAAACACTATGGATTCAGACACACGAGTTGAAGTGAGTGAAAATGGCGAAACAAAAGTATTTGAATCAAAAGATGGCGAGGTCCATTACGAGTCTCCTGACGGAAATACCAAGGTAGACATCAGCAATAAATCAGGCACGAGTGTCAATGTGAGCGCGGATGGCGGCAAAGTTGAGGTTTCGGCGCGAGATGGGAAAAAGGCGAAGAAAGATAAGAAGGAGAGAAAAAAGAACAGAAAAGAGAAAAAGAGAAATAGGAATCAAAATGACAGTGCAAACGATGTAAAAGACATCCGGTTCTCAATAGGC
Organism: uncultured Gammaproteobacteria bacterium; assembly: GCA_964608945.1. Taxonomy (GTDB): domain Bacteria; phylum Patescibacteriota; class Microgenomatia; order Levybacterales; family UBA12049; genus CAYWEP01. The sequence goes on along the minus strand of CAZSQB010000061.1, from coordinate 773 downwards.
AGATTCTTCCTTGGCCTCTGGCCATTCTAAATGCGAATTTCTACGAACTGAAATAGTCCGAATTTATGCGAATGTAAAAATGTCATCCTGAACTTGATTCAGGATCTCGTTGAGAGTTTCTTACGAATTACCTTACCCCTAAACGATACTGGTTTCTTAACCGACAAACCCTAAACCAAACCTAAAAGATGCTGAACTAAATTCAGCATGACAGAGTATCAGAAGATAACACTGTTCGCGTGTTGTTTGATCTTGGGTGTAGCTGTGACTACGAAGCGCATATTGTCAAGAAATCCGCTGCACGTGTACAGCGTGAGCCGAGAATCTTCACTGGATTTGAGGATCTCAACCTGGTCTGGACTGACAGTTGTGGCATACGCGACAACAAACTCCCGAACTGATCCGTCGCTGAAGGCAATGTTTATGCTATCTCCGGGTTTCATCTTGGAAAGACCACCTAAAAGATTCGGCCAGTTATGTCCATAAAGAATGCTGTTGCCTTTCTCACCCGGAAGAGGAGAGGTAGAAAGGTAGGAAACGCCGCTTGCGGACGTCTGCCACGTATCTTTTGACACGCTTGCTGGAAAAATAGGCAGCGTCTTGTTGAGCGTCGGCAATGTGATTGCGAAAGGCTGTGTTTTCCCGAAATCTTGCCCTTCGTTTCCTTCCTGCACAAAGTCGGAAAACGCCAGGTTGTTAGGATTGCTCCGTTCATAAATCAAGTATGCGCTTAGCAAAAGACAAGCGATACCAAAAATTGTAAAAAATCCTGC
>CAZSQB010000060.1:0-5935 GCA_964608945.1 uncultured Gammaproteobacteria bacterium | reverse complement strand
TTGCATTTTGCTTGACATAGTGGTATAAACAAACCATGATAAATCCACGTGAAGATGGAACAATCCTTCCACATGACCCTCTTGATTCAGCAGAGAATGTCGCCCCATTCACTGATGAACGTCGACTGGCGACTCATTCTTATGTATTTTTAGAGACATTTGAAGGGTATGATATCCGTCGGCAAGAAATTCGTGCTAATAAACCTTTTTCTGGTGGTACTAAATTTATAGTGCTGCCTACTGGTGCTGATCCAGAGAAGGGTAGACCACTTATTTTTTTGGATTCTTTCGGAGCAATGCCTTCTTTCGAACTAGGAGGAGGTTTTACCCAACCTTTTGCCGAGGCACAGTGGGTTCGTACAGGAACACTCAACCAATTTCTTTTGGCTGCCGAGGCGCACTATGAGCGAGTTGCTGGTCGAATTGTTCCTGCTGAGATTGGGATAGGGGTGGACACATTAACAAGTACAAATTCACTAACAGAAACAATGCAACGACCAATAACCTTAAAAGGATTGGGAGAAAGAATGGCAGCTAATCTTGCAGAGAGAACAACCGATTTAACCAGTATAACTCTTGATAGCGAGATGGGTGATCTTTTTTGGGATGATGTCACCACAGGGTTCAGAGTAAAACCAAGTAACTTTTCAGATGCTAGACTGCTTGCTGCATCTCTTTCTCATGTATATGCTAGTTCATCTCCCATTGCGCCTGTAGGCGTATTTGAGAGAGCATTTGCTCATGCATTAGAAGACTGCATTATCAGATCTAGGACTTAACCTACTTAAATAATTTACAACCCTCTTATTATGAGTAGAAAGCGTGCGGGAAATGTGCTATACTTTCCTCTACATCTCAAATCTTAAATCGCAAATCTCAAATTTATCCTTCGATCCTGAAGTCCTCAGGACTGAAGGGCACCGTAAAATTTGAAATCTTAAAAAGTTTTTAGATTTTAGTTGCAGTTTTGAGATTTGACTTTTGAATTTTGAGGTTTTTTATTATGGCAGACGACAAATCACGACAAGTTCCACTTGATAAGATCCGCAATATCGGTATTATTGCGCATATTGACGCGGGAAAAACCACCACAACCGAGCGTATACTGTATTATACAGGAAAAACCTACAAAATCGGCGATATTGATGCGGGAACGACCCAGATGGACTGGATGGAGCAGGAAAAAGAGCGTGGCATTACCATTGTATCCGCCGCAACTACTACTTTTTGGAAAGATTATCGCATCAATATTATCGATACGCCAGGCCACGTTGACTTTACTGCGGAAGTAGAGCGCTCGCTTCGAGTTCTTGACGGCGGTATTACAGTTTTGGACGCAGAAGAAGGCGTGCAGTCACAGTCTGAGACAGTCTGGCGACAGGCAGATAAGTACAAGGTTCCGCGTATTTGCTTTGTCAATAAGATGGATAAGTTGGGTGCTGATTTTTTGGCGACAGTTAAGAGTATTGAAGATAGGCTTGGTGCTAATCCTGCGATTATGGTGTTGCCAATTGGGAGTGAGCACACATACACGGGGAATGTTGATTTACTGACGCGTCAGTCGATTGTTTGGGGATCAGATGAGTTGGGTGCAAAATTTGAGGTCAAGGATGAGGTTCCAGCAGAGATGAAAGATCAGGTTGAGGAGTATCGACACAAGTTGGTCGAGAAAATTGCCGAGACAGATGATGTGTTGCTTGAGAAATATTTAGGTGGTGAGGAGATTCCTGTTGAGGATCTTAAAAAAGCGCTTCGGGCTGCGGTTATTGCGTATAAATTGGTTCCAATTTATGCTGGTACTTCTCTTCGCAACAAAGGCGTTCAGCCCTTGTTGGATGCAGTCGTTGATTATCTTCCCTCCCCTGTTGATTTGCATGAAGTAAAAGGTATCAATCCAGAAACAAATGATGAAGAAGTACGAAAACTCGTCCCAGAGGAGGCATTCTCAGGCTTGGCATTTAAGATACAAAATGATCCGCATGTCGGCAAGCTTACCTATTTCCGCGTTTATTCTGGGCAAATTAACGCTGGCTCATACATTTTTAACAGCAGCAAAAATGTCAAGGAGCGGGTAGGCCGCATCCTTCTGATGCATGCAAATAACAGAGAAGAAATTAAAGAAGCGTATGCTGGAGAAATTGTCGCAATTGTAGGATTAAAAGAGACAGTCACTGGCGACACGCTTTGTGATGAGGAAAAACCAATTGTTTTGGAGAAAATTTCCTTCCCAGAGCCAGTTATTTCCTTGGCTATTGAGCCAAAGACGAAATCTGACCAGGAAAGATTAGGCTATGCCTTAAAACGCCTCATGGAAGAAGACCCGACATTTCGGGTAAAGAGCAATCACGAGACAGGACAGACGATCATCTCAGGTATCGGTGAGTTACAACTTGAGGTTATGGTTGATCGGATGAAGCGAGAATTTAATGTGCTTTCCAATGTCGGCGCGCCACAGGTTGCATATAAGGAAACCTTTGAAGCGGAAGTTGAGGGCGAAGGAAAATATATCCGCCAATCAGGAGGACGCGGTCAATACGGACACTGCATGCTCAGAGTTGAGCCAAAGCCCCGAGGTGAAGGCAATGAATTTGTCAATGCAATCAAAGGTGGTGCAATTCCTGCAGAATTTGTCCGCGCAGTTGAGAAAGGCGTGTGGGAAACATTGGAAAATGGTGTGCTTTTGGGTTACCCGATTATTGATGTGAAGGTTATCTGTTATGACGGGTCATACCATGATGTAGACTCATCAGAGGTCGCTTTTAAGATCGCAGCGTCTCAGGCGTTACAAGCTGCGGCAAGAAAAACACAAATGGGACTTTTGGAACCGATCATGAAAGTCGAGGTTACAACGCCGTCTGAATTTATGGGAGACATTATTGGTGATCTATCAGCCAAACGGGCGCAAATTTTAGGCACAGAAGAGCGGGGAAATGCGACTATTATTTTAGCACAGGTGCCTCTCGCTGAGCTTTCAGGCTACGCAACGCAAATTCGCTCCATGTCGCAAGGACGCGCAAGTTACTACATGGAACCGTCTCATTATGATAATGTGCCACGAAATATTGTTGAGGGAATGCTCGCCAAATCCACCTTCACCGGCCGCGTCTCCGCCCAGACATAATTAAGCCACATCTTTGTCTTGGTTTGACATATTTCTTGAGTCTTGCCAATTGAGAATTTCGCAAACAATTGGGATATTTACTTCTTGTCCGTATTCAAAATAGATATGTCCTGCTTTATTCGCTGATGCGATAAGAGGATTATGTTCTTCTTCCTTGCGGTTTGCTTCTCTTTTTCTATCGGCTTCATCAGGGGTAACCGTTCCAGCTTTTACTTCTTCTCTAAGACTTGCTTCAAATGCTCTCCGTTTTTCCTGCAGGATATATTGCACATCAGTATTTATCGCATCTATACCGACCACTGGGTCATCATTTGAATGTAAGACAGTGATTGAATCTGCATAATCTCCTATCCCCTGCATAAGCTTTACCATTTGAGCGTTTGAAACATCCTGTCCTTCTTTAATAAGCTGACGAGGATCCTGCTCGAAAAATGGTTTGGGATTTAGCATGCGGATAATATTCCGTCGAGAACGAGGGAGGCGAACAAACCGAACAGCTTCTTGGCCAAGCATTTTTGCTATTCCTTTCGCAAGTTCTGGAAACGTTGGACTTCCAAATCCAGCAGGGCTGACAAGAACGATATTGCCTACTTTCACATCGCCCTTCTCTTTGAGTCGATTAGCAACGGTTAGAATGACTGATGATCCTTCTGAATCGCCAACTAGGTCAACCTTTTCTAATCCCGCTTCCTCGATTGCCTGTACGGTTGCGTCTGCATTACGAAGAGCAAAGGCGTTATATATGCTGTCAGGCGGAGTCTCACCTGGTGGGTACGTTGGCGGCTGGGCTGAGAGGACGTCTCTATGTCTGTCGAAAAATGCTTTAAAAAAATGCTTTGTGTGTTCATTTGCTTTTGCTGTCCAGCCAAAAGCATATACGATAGTATTTCCAAGGGGATTTTCAGGTGTGGTGCGATAAGAAGCAAAGCTTCCTTCAGGCCGATTGTGAACAATCGGATGGAACTGTTCATCAAAACTTCTGTGGGTTGGTAATTGTTCACCTATACCTGTCTCAGCCACACTCGTATTATACCATCCAACTCTGTTTATATCAACGGGGCTGAATCACCGTATGGCGTTTCTGGTGTATAATAGTACGACGCGTGAAGAAATTGGCAGTTTTCATCGGTCTCCTGCTACCGCTTCTCTTCTTACTTCCCTACGCTTTGCAGACAGCAAAGGATAAAGTCAAAGAGGACTTGGCAAAGCCAGTGCATTCTTCAATAGAGCCAACGCTTTCGCCGACACGTACCATCCCCAAGGCAACACAAGAAAAAACATCAATTTTTGTTCCCTACTGGTCGTTGTCATCTCGCAATACTTCATTTTCAGAATATGACGAGCTTATCTACTTTGGTATCACGCCAACAGTAAAAGGGATTGATACTGATGAAGTGGGGTATAAGAGCCTGAAGCGATTTATTCGTATGGCAGGAGAGAAGAAGAAAACGTCCCTCACTCTCCGTATGCTTGATTCTACAGTCAATCTGGCAGTACTGAAGGATAAAAAGCTGCAACAGACGGTTGTTAAGCAAACAGTTGATCTGGCCAAAGAGCATGGATTTGATGGTATAGTTCTTGACCTTGAATTAACCGCGCTTCCTTTCTCATCGACAATTACGCAGATTAATAGTTTGGTTTCGCAACTATCAAGCGAGGCAAAGAAAGATGACTTGTCATTTGCCGTATTGTTGTATGGCGATACGTTTTATCGCGTCAGGCCATTTGAGGTAAAGACAATTGCCAAATCTGTCGATGAGGTTATGATCATGGCATATGATTTCCATAAATCCCGCGGCAACCCAGGACCGAATTTTCCCTTGGATGGAAGAAATGTCTATGGATATGATTTTAAAAAGATGACTGATGATTATTTGCAATTTGTACCGCCTGAGAAACTAACAATTGTTTTTGGGTTATTTGGGTATGATTGGGAGGTAGATGGGTCGCAAAAAGCAATCGTGAATGGTAGCTCGTTAAGTTTTGATAAAATAGACCAATCTTTTCTTGAAAAGTGCATGTATCAAGATTGCAAAACCACGCGTGATCCAGTCTCCTCAGAGACAAGAGTGACATATACTGATGGAGAGAAAAAGCATGTTGTGTGGTTTGAAGATATGACTTCGGTTGCGAAAAAGCAGGAGTTTCTAGAAACGCGTGGAATCACCTCCTCAAGCTTCTGGGCATATTCATACTTTTAGCCCTCAGTAGCGGTCTTTCTCGTGGGGGGACTTGAAACGAGGCTATGATCCATAGTATACTGATCCTTTGCTGCCCATATGCTGAATTGCGAAACAGTAAATCTGACCACTATTCTCCAAGGAGTAACCCTTTTAGGATACGCAGGTTTTCTCTACGTTACCTCAATGCTTTTTTCCACTGCGCCTTCACGTACGCCAATAAAGGAATAAGCGTTTTTGTACTTGGGTATTGACGGCTAGAAAAAAATATTGTATGATAGTCATCGTCTCATTGATTATTGATGAGCTAACGTTATCTTTATACGTAGGATTTCAAAAGAACCGATGAATAAAGAGGTTCTTTTTTAAAAATATATGGCAGATACAAAATTTCAACGAACAAAACCACACGTTAATGTTGGGACAATTGGTCACGTCGATCACGGCAAGACTACACTTTCTGCTGCAATCGCCACAGTCCTTTCCAAAAAGGGAATGGCACAAGCCAAAAAATACGAAGACATTGACAACGCTCCTGAGGAAAAAGCCAGGGGCGTTACAATTAATATCACCCATTTAGAATACGAAACAGAAAAGCGTCATTACGCCCACATCGATGCCCCAGGTCACGCAG
>CAZSQB010000059.1:0-5946 GCA_964608945.1 uncultured Gammaproteobacteria bacterium | reverse complement strand
TACTCCAGATGTCTTAAAGACACAAAACTTCCTCTATCAGGAGGTGGCGCCGTGAAAGAGTTGACACTTGTGTCTTATGATTGTACGCTATAAATATGGATCTATCCCAAAAAGCCTTGCAAAAAGGACAGATGCTGCTTATTGTCATACTCGTTATGACAGTTGCCCTCACTGTCGGTCTTTCGATAGCGACAAGAAGCATTACAAATTTGCGCGTCACTGAAGAAGAAGAAGCTTCACAGCGGGCGTTCTCTGCTGCGGAAGCAGGAATCGAACAGGCATTAAAATTAACACAACCCGGAACATATTTCCCCCATCAATCCTTAAGTGAAAACGCAACAATTGAAAAGGTAGTCATAACAGAACTGACTGATGCAAGTCTTCTTCTGAATAATAACAATCCTATTGTGAAAGATGATGGTGTTGATATTTGGCTCTCTAGCTACCCAAATTACACTGCTCCGCAATGGAGTGGGAATCTGACAATCTATTGGGGGTCAAATACAGATAACTGTCAGCAGGTTCCTGCCGGCAATACACAAGCAGCAATTGAAGTGGTTTTATTAACTGGGCCGGAAAATAACCCTGCAGCAACGCATTATGTCTATGATCCGTGCGGACCGCGGAGGGTAGAAAACAATTTTACCGATCCCGAAGCTGGCGAGTTTCAACTGTTGACGGGTACATTTGCGAACCGTGCCACAATAACGATTGATCCAGCTCAACCAGGACTGATTGCTCGAATTATTCCGCTGTATGCATCAACACGGATCGGTATTGAAGGGTCAGCTAATTTTCCTTCACAAGGATCACTTATCGAGTCTGTTGGAAAATCAGGTGAATCCCAGCATAAAATTTCGGTTTTTCGAGGATACCCAAAAGTTCCGAATGAATTTTTTCCAACCCTTCTTTTGGTTCCCTAACATATGAAAGAAATAACATTTGGACTTGATATCGGGACGACCTCTGTTAAGACTGTTTGGTTAGATCGGCAAAAAGACAGTATCATGCTTAAAGCATGCATGAGCGTTCCGGCGCCAGCAAAAGGTATTTTTTCAGAATCGCCGTTCGACCAGGAGCAAATGGCACAGGTCATAAACGATCTCGTCGCTGAGGCAAAAGTTCCGAGCAGATTGGTGAACCTTGCCCTCTCTGATGGGCAGGTTTTTACAAAAGTGATTGATATGCCGGTTCTGTCTGACAAAGAACTCGCGTCAGCTATCTATTGGGAGGCAGAACAGTATATTCCGTCTCCCCTCTCAACGATGACTCTTGATTGGATGGTGCTTCGTAAGGACGTAAAGATGCAGTCTGGGATGAAAATGCAGGTATTATTGGTTGCAGCGCCAGCAGAGCTTCTGAAACGATACCAAAAAATAGTCGAGCTTGCTGGTTTTTCTATTGCATCTGTTGAGACAGAGATTCTTGCTGTCGTCCGATCGGTCTTAACTGGTAGTACGTTTCCAACGAGTATTATTATGAATATTGGTAGCCTTAATACCGCTTTGGCAATTATACAAGACGGTATCGTCGTCTTTACGTACTCTATTCCCCTCGGAGGCGTCGCGATCAACAGGGCAATTGCAGCGGATTTTAATTTTACCCACCAACAAGCAGAAGAGTATAAAAGAACGTATGGCATCCTCGATAAGAATTTTGGCGGCAAAATCGGGAAAGCAGTTGACCCGATTCTGACATCCATTGCCTCTGAGGTGAAAAAAGCCTTGGCATTTTACAATGATAAGTATAAAAGCGTTTCGCCAATGACCCAAATGCAGCTTGCAGGAGATACAGCGCGGTTGCCCGGGCTTGACCTCTATTTCGTTAGGCATCTTGGCATAGAAACGGTTATTGCCAATCCCTTCAAAGCGCTCAACATTCAAGGTGTTCCCCCCACCCTGCTTGAAGCAGGATCAGAATACGCAGTCGCCATTGGATTGGCGCTGAAGGATTATGAGGAATAGCATCAACTTATTTATCCAGAATAAAAAATATAATCTGGCTATTCGGCGAAAACTGCAAATTTTTCGTTTCCTTGCGATTGTTTTATTGTTTGGCGTTGGCGCTTTTTCTATTATCCTTTTTATCCTTATTGCCGCATCTCCGCTGCCGAGCCTAAAGATGCAGGAAAATGCGTTACTGTTTGAAATGCAAAGGTTCCACACAAAGATGGCAAAATATTTTATCGTTACTGATCAATTGAAACATATTAATGATGTGCTAAAAACAAGACCTGCACACAACTATACATTTTCAAAAATGGAGGAAGATATGCCACAGACGCTGTCATTTTCAACGCTCCATATCGATGAAAAGACCGTACTGGTAACCTTGGCTTCTACGTCTCTTGATGACTTTGACCTTTTTTTGGAGAAATTAGAGACATTGACAGTGCGAGAGCGGATGTTTCGAAAAGTACTTATTAACTCCGTATCTCTAAACCCACAAACAGGACAGTATACACTAGCACTTGCGTTAACTCGCTAAGTATGGATCGCGGATTTAGCAGAAGGACAATAAAGCTTTACTATCATAGATTTAAAGACTCTCCGTGGTATTCGGTATCTATTTTTAGCGTTGTCATCGTCGTCTGTTTGTTATTGCTCTGGTTAGTTATTATTCCTCAGCTGAATCGATGGTTTTCGATCCTTGATGAGGTAGCAAAAACCCGAACCAGGATTGCAGCTATCTCCGGTAATATCAGCTTTTTGACGAATATGAATGATTTGTCCTTGGACAAAGATCTCACTATCACGGCAGGGGCGATACCATATGAAATTGATTACGGCGGTATTTTACAGGCAATAACCAACTCCGCTGTCGTGTCAGGCGTCACGCTTTCCGACTTCAGCTTCCAAGTCGGACAACTGACGAATCTTAAAAAGACAAAATCCGGTTTTCATCCACTGCAATTGACCATTTTTGTTTCAGGTCCAATTGATAATGTGAAGCGTTTCATTTCGGAAATTAATAAAAAGTTACCACTCGCGGAGGTAACTGAATGGCAGGCATCAGAAGACAGGTCTACCCTAACCATCATGTTCCTCCACAAACAAGCGCCAGAAATTGTTCTTAAGGACACTGTTCCCATAGAGCCTATTTCCTCAAAGAATAGAAATGTCATAAATATGCTTTCTACATGGCGTGTGCCACTGCCAAATGTGGATCTTTCTTCAGAATCGGCGTCAGGAGGCGCTTTCCCTTTCTAACTTTTTTATTGCTTTGTTAGGAGATCTGGGCGGCGCTTCGTGGTTTTTATCCGTGCTTGCTCTTCTCTCCATGTTGCTATTTTTTTATGGTCGCCTGAAAGCAGTATGTCTGGCACTGAATGCTTTTCGTAGGTTTTGGGTTTTGTGAATTGTGGGTATTCAAGGTAAGATGCCTTGTCTGACGAAAGGCTAAATGACTCAGCATCGGTAACACCTGTTTTAAGAACGTTTTTGATGCATCGCACGACAGAGTCTGTTATGAGCATTGCGGGTATCTCACCTCCCGTTGTTATAAAGTCGCCAATTGAAACTTGCTCATCAACATACTGGCAGATCCGTTCGTCAATCCCCTCATAATGCCCGCATACAAGAATAAGATGATCAAGTTTTGCAAACGCCCGTGCTTTTTCTTGCCTAAACGTCTCCCCAGACGCCGTGAGTAAAATCACTTTTTGCTTAACGCTTTTTACTTTTTGCTTTGCAAATTCCATTGCAGCATGTACTACGTCAACGCGCATAACCATACCTATGCCGCCGCCGTACGGGGTATCATCGACCACTTTGTGTTTGCCAATCCCAAAATCTCGAATATTGACAAGGTCTATAGCAACAAGATTTTTTTCTTGTGCCAATTTGACAATTGAATGCTGAAGGGGGCCTTGGAACATTTCAGGAAAGAGTGTTAGGATGCTGATTTTCATAGGCTAAGTTTAGTGTTTGTCGGTAAAGAAGCCGGTATCGTTTATGGTTATAGGTTATTGGTAAACACCCCAAGCCTTACCTCCACACCATACTGGTTTCCTAACCTTTTACCTACTAACGAACCTTTGGAAGGTCCTGAATCAAGTTCAGATGACAGAGGAGGCTAGGATGTTGCTTCTTGTTCATTTTCAGCGAGGGTTATATTTATTCTCTTATTCTGTTTCATTGCTTTTATTTTCATGACATTGCGGATACTTCTTATAACCTTGCCTTCCTTACCGATGACTTTTCCCATATCGTCTTTTGCAACAGAAACAGTATAGGTTACTACCTCATCGATATCTTCTTCTGCAATGTCTACCTCATCGGGGTTATCGACGATCTGGGAAATAATATACAATAGCGTGTCTTTCATGCACTTATCAATTTTGCGACTGTTTCAGAGGGAGTTGCGCCTTTTGAGACCCAGTATTGGTAGCGTTCTGTATTTATTTGTTTTTTGCCACCGTTTTTGCCTTTTTCGTACCAACCGAGGGATTCAACAGGTTTGCCGTCTCGTCTGCTTCGTTTCTCTGCAACAATAATGCGGAATTTCCGCTCACCCTTTTTACCAATTCGTGTTAGTCGTATAACAACTGCCATATGAATCCGAATTCATCCAAATGGGATTAGCCCAAATTAATCCGAATGATTCGGATACATTCGGAGTAATACAATTCGGAAAAATTCGTATATTCTATTCTATCATGATTTAGCTTCATTTTTCAAGTGCTTTCTTGGCTGCTTCTTCTTCAGCCTCTTGTTTTGATTTGCCTTTCCCTTCTCCAAGCAAATTATTTTTTACATACACACCAACGGTGAATATTTTCGCATGAGGCGGTCCTTCTTCAAAGATTACTTTATATGCTGGTGAGGTTTGCTTTTGCGATTGAACAAATTCCTGAAGGAGGCTCTTTGGATCTTTAAAGGTCCGTTTTTTTACATACTCTTCGATTTGCGGGATAAGAGCACCTTCAAGAAACTTTTTAACAGCCGTCAGTCCTTGGTCCAAATATAACGCACCGATAAAGGCCTCAAGGGAGTTGGCAAGAAGCGAGGCATTCTCGCGTCCCATAGACTCTTCTTCTCCTCGCGATAGTTTTAGGAATGCACCAAATCCGAGTGTTTTTGAAAGGCTGGCAAGACTTTTTGTGTTGACGACGAGGGAACGAAGATTTGTCAGTGCACCCTCATTGAACTTAGGGTACGCAGTGAACAAATGACTTGACACAACAAAGGAGAGGATGCTGTCTCCTAAAAACTCTAGACGCTCATTTGATGCGAGTGCCTCTTTTGTTTCATTGAGATACGATCTGTGGATAAATGCTTGTTCAAAAAGCGCTGGGTTTTTAAATGTAGGTATCTTTTTCATCCCGTTACGATCTTTCCTAATGCCCCGTTTATAAACGCCGGACTTGTATCATTTCCATATTCTTTTGCAAGTTCAATCGCTTCATCAATAATAACATTTGCTGGTGCTTTTTTCTCAACGAGCAGTTCATACACGGCAAGCCGTAAAATCGCAAGGTCGATTTTATTAATTTTTTCAATAGGAAATTCAGGTGCTGCCTCGTGGATACGACTATCCAAGAGCTCTTTTTGCTCTATGATTTTCTCTGCATCCTTGCTTATTTTTTGGGGATAAAAACCGGTTCGAAATAATTCCTCAATGAGGCGCTGTCTTCTAATATGGCGTGGATCATCTGGGGTTTTCATTTTGGCTGCTTTGCGCCTTTTGCTTTATAGCAATGTATTGTTTGCCCTTATAGTAGCCACAGCGATTGCACACAGTGTGAGACTGAAGCACATTGCCACAATTTGGACACACGGTTGTCTGTGGCATTAAGAGCTTTATATGTGCGCGTCTTTTTCCTTGTCGCTGTCTCGAATGTCGCTTTTTTGGTTCTTGTGGCATGGTTTTTAGAAGATAGAAAATGATCTATCTTCAATCATCTATCGTCTATTCTACCCTATCTTAGCTTCAGTTGCAAGATCG
>CAZSQB010000058.1:0-6398 GCA_964608945.1 uncultured Gammaproteobacteria bacterium | reverse complement strand
CGTGTAGGTACGGAAATTACCGATGTGTGCAAAATCATACACTGTCGGACCACAAATATACATGGTGACAAGTGGCGGGTTGAGTGGTTTAAAATCTTCTATTTGCCGTGATAAAGAATTGTAAAGTTTTAACATGCTTGATAAATTCGAAAGGGATTCTGGATGCGTCTCCACTTCGTTTCGACTTACCAGAATGACGTCATTCTGGGGAGGAGTGAAACGACGACTCCAGAATCTCAACTGCGGATTTTACCTTTATGGATTATACCATAAATCCGAGGCTAGCGGAATATATCATCGGCTAATCGACTCTTATTCAGAAGCGTCTGGTGAATTGAAGCATGTTTGTTTCTTTATTATACGATGGGTTATCAATAGGGCATCTTAAGCGAGAGGTCAAATGGCCTCCAAGCTGCAGTGGCTGTTTCTGCTCAGAGATAGTAGTTGAAACAGCGATCACATGATCTGCTTCGAAAGCGTATTTGAGCCCTAATCCAAATCCCAACAAAAGCGTGATCAACGAATGCATTATTGAGCCGCGGGTAATCCAAGATGTTCTTCGATTCGTTTTACTCGTTTGAGAGTTTTCATATTATCCTTGTCGAGAAAATGTGAAACCATTTTTATTTCTTCTTTCAGCTCTTTGTGCATTTTGGTAACTCGAATTTCAAGATTTTTGATTCTGTCTTTGAGTTCACTAATCTCACTCTGTATTCTCATTCTTGACATGTTTATATCCGCTTGTAGTTCCTCTTTAAGAGCCTGAGCTTCATTCCCTACTTCTTCTCTGACAACTTCTTTAACAATTTTTTTAATTTCTGCAAGATCAGTCTTTGTCAACATAGTTATACTACTCTACCCTTCAGGTAATAAATTTGCAATATGTAAAACACAACAAAAATTATCCGCTGACGCCGGGGACATTTTTCCGATAAAATCTTACAGACCAGGTTTCCACTGATCGAGAAAGCTGTTAATTGCTTTAAGCTTTTCTTCATCCGGTGTTATTCCTCTGTCGCTCGAGTAGAAGCGGCCCGCTGCTTTTCGCAAGTCTCTCAAAGCCTGTACCCTTTTCGTAGAATCCATACTTTGGAGATTGCCTCGTGTCAATCCTGCAGCGGCAAGGAAGATATCAACCACATCACGCTCGGCAGCGATAGCTCTAGACCTTGATACGGACTCTGCAACTGCGGATAACAAAGTTATCTGACCTTCAAGTGTGGTTACTTGACTGCGCAGTCTCCTTATTTCCCCTCCCTTAGTACGAACGTTTTCAAGTGCTGCTGTAAGTTGATGTCTTACACTGTTAAGCTGTATTTTCAACCGGTCTTTTTCTTCCAGCATTGCCGTGTGTGTATTCAAGAGATCAAGATATCTTTGTTTATAACCCGTGTCCTCAGCTACTTGCGAGTCCTTGGATATAGCACTGAAGTCATTCCCCAACGCTGGTTTCGGAATCGCTGTAATATCTATGCCCGCCCATGTTCCGTCGACATGCTCCCAAAAACTCGCATCATTTGCGAATTCTGATTGCGAGAATGCTTTCCACTGAGTATACCGATCGATATGAAAATCAAATTTCCCCAGATTCTCAAACATTCTCACTCGCCACTGATGACTGTATCCCCCGTGAAGAAGCATAAAGAACGCAGTTTCAACTAAATACTTTCGACGTTTCTGATAGTCAATATCTCCTTCGATAAAAAATTTATTTGCAATTGCTTGCATAAATCGCATCCAATTTCTATCCTTTGCAAATGGGTACTCACCGCTGAATTGATGGATCTCCTGATCGATAAAGGCAGCCTCTCTACTGACACTCGTTATTGGCATTGTCCTCTCCAAAACTTTTCGGTGAGATAACCTAATTCTCTGCTCTGTTTCTCTTGTTTCCTTAATCTGACTCAGCACTCGAATGCCATTATAAATATTTGCCAACTCCTCCGGTCTTTGCGCAGTACATGCCAAACCAAAAAGCAAACGAAATCCGTCCCCTTCTTTTTTTTCAAAATCCAGAGGACTGACAAATCTCAACAAATCATCGACATAAACTGTGTGTGTTTCCTTCTTTCCGTCTTTCGGAGTGTGATCAAGTGAATACGTACAAAGAGTATACTGAGGAAACGTATTACTGATAAAAATTCTCTGGTCAGTATCATATCCTATGAGTAAGTAATTTCTTTGGAACAAGCGGAGCGCATCCTTCTCGTCACGCGGATTCGGCTCGCCCATCCTATTTTCTGCTTCGGTGTCTCCAGCCATAAGAACAACGATTATATAGAAAAATAATCCTATAGTCAAAACGTGGGTTATTGTTTGTGAAGTAAGAGAAGCATTTATTTACCCGCTCACGCCGGGGAATTGTTCGGCTTTATTGGATGCCATCTGGACTGCAAGTGGCGGTGGCTTTTTTTTCTTTTTCTCATCTTCAAGCTTTAGCTCTTCCATTTTCTCTCTTTCTACTTTTTCCGCCGGTCGCTCTTCTTCCTGCCGTTGCTGACGTTTTGTCAATGGTATGTAATACACTTCATCATGCAGTTTTTTGCGAAGCACTTCTAGCTGTTGTGCTTCATCAGGTGTTTTGCCTTGTTGTATTTGCTGTTGGAAAAACTTGCTTGGTTTCTTGCCCGAGGGATCTACCTGCCCACCATAGCCGTGCTGTTGTGCTGCCTGCGGATCAGACGGCGCGTACATGTCCTCGATAAACTCCTTGGCGAATTGATCAGTTGCTGGCTGTTGCCCTTGCTGTTGCGCCTGACCTCCTTGCTCATTGGTCCCAGCATCCGTTGCGCCTGTAGCGGGACCTTGCGTTTGCTTATTGGTAGAGACAAACTGCCCCTTAACCGCTTGTGCAGTCTGCTTGAATTGCCGCTTGACCTCTTTTTCTATTTCGTCTTCAAAATTACCCAACGCTTTTCCTATCTGCATACTATCAGTTTAGCAAAAAGTTATAAGTCATGAGTTATAAGTCCTAAGTTAAAACCCTATCAACTCATAACTCAGCACTCATAATTCATAACTCTTAATTCTAATCTATCTTATCAAACCTAGTTCTTCCTTTATTTCATCTGAAATTTTGTCCGGATCCCACGCTGGTTCCCAGACGAGATCAACCTTTACATCTTTTACTCCATCAACCTTTTTCACCGCCTCAGGAATCCACTCTTCAAAAACAAAGGAGAGTGGACAGCCGGGGGTTGTGAGGGTCATTGTAATAGTTGCTAAACCTATATCTTGTGTGATTTCAATATCGTAGATCAAGCCTAAATCGACGATGTTGAGGTGGAGTTCTGGATCTATGATGGTCTTGAGTTGTTCTAAGATTTTTTCTTTCAAAATCATTACTCGCATTATATCATTTGACTATCTATAATAACTTTGATGCTAATAAAACTGCTCAGCTTAAATATCCTCTATGGAAAGTATCTCGACAATATTATCAAGTACGTTAAGAAAGAAAATTTTGATATCCTCTGCTTTCAAGAAGTTTCAGGCGGCGAGCTAAGCTTTCATAAAAATAATTGCTATACAGATATTACTAATAAGCTTGGATATAAAGGTGAGAAGATTGTTTCATGGCATGTTGCTCAAGACAAAGAATCATATGAGGCAAATGTGATTTTTTACAAACCTTCTTTTCAGATGATCCGCAAAAAAGGGATTTGGCTGTCTCCTTTTTATGAAGTGCCCCGGATTAAACCACGAAAATTTGAAGATGATCCTCGTACCGTGCTTCGACTAGCATTATATAAAGATGGGAAAGAAATTACTATTGTTACGACGCATCTTGCCTGGAGTCCTGACGCCGATGACGCGCCACACAAACTGGAACAAGGCAGGAGATTTTTTGAGTACTTGCAAGGTATTGAGCGACCATTTATTTTGACTGGCGATTTTAATCTAGGTCCTCACACCCAGGTTGCGAAGTGGATTAATTTGCTTGGTCGAAACTTGATAGTTGAGCATAATATCACCAATACGCTGAATTTAAGAAATCATAAAGCAAAAGACGAATTGTCTCCAGAAGGGTTGGCTGTTGATTATATTTATGTTACTGAAGGCGTGCATGTAAAAAAATTCAAGGTACTTAATGACCTCGACCTCTCGGACCACCTCGGATTGTATCTTGAGTGTGAGATTTAATAGTCGCTTCTTCCCTCAATTGCTCTATCGAGGGTTGTGGAGTCGGCGTATTCGATATCACTGCCAACTGGAAGTCCCCGTCCTATCCGAGTGATTTTCAAACTCTGATCAATTAATTTTAACTGCTTGGCGATGTACATTGCTGTTGCTTCTCCTTCCATAGTTGGATTGGTTGAGAGGATAATTTCGCGAATTTCAAATCCGTCACTTGGATTTTTGACGCGGTCTAGGAGCTGGTGGATGAATATTTCATCAGGACCGATGTTATTCAAAGGGTCAATCCTGCCGTGCAAAACGTGATATGTTCCTTTGTATCGTCCGCTTTTTTCAAGCGCCAACACATCGAGTGGTTGCTCGACAACGCAGACAACAGTCTTGTCGCGCTCTGGATCGCCACAAATACTGCATGGATCGGTCTCATCGACGCTATGACAGATTGAACATAAAACAGTATCTTTTTTGAGATTTTGGAATGACTCGGCAGTCCTATCTAACTCGCCTTGCGGAACATGTAACAAATAAAATGTCAACCGCTGGGCGGTCTTGGGCCCAATCCCAGGCAAACGTTCAAAACTATCAATAACATTCTGCACAGCGCGTGGTATTTTCATATTATTAATTTACTCATACTTTATCTGTTCTGCAATCACATCTGCGACTGATAAAATTTCAAGTTTTGGGAATTGCGAAAATTTGGAGACGAAAATTGTGTCAGTAACAAAAACTTTTTTGGCAAATGAAGCCTGAAGTAACTCCGGTGCTTTTTCGGAAAAGACCGGGTGGGTTGCAAAGACGTAGATCCGCTCAACCCCCTTTTTCTTGAGTAACTTACACGCGGTGACAATTGTTCCACCACTTGATATCATGTCATCAACAATGATTGCTCTTTTGTGCACCTTTCCATGAATAACTCTTGCCGCCAAAGCGCCGGATTTCAAATCTCGATTTTTTTCAATCGCCGCATAAGGCAAGTCATCAAGCATTTCTGAAAGTTGCTTGATCCGTCTGATCCCGCCCATGTCGGGTGAGACAAGAAAACTATCGCTATCTATCAAATCCTCTTCTTTTATAATCTTTGCAAATAGTGGGAGCGCCGAAACATGAACAAATGGTTTAATAAATAATTCAGGTACTTTAATCGTGTGGGTGTCAACAGCGATAAACTTCGTCCCACCGGCCTGCTCCATAAAACGAATCACCACTTCCAAAGACCTCGCCTCACCAGTCCGAAACACATGATCTTGCCGCTGATAGCCAATATATGGAATGACGACTGTTATTGATTTTGCGCCGTTGCGGCGAGCTGCGTCGATGATAAAAAAAAGCTCCATGTAATTTTTGTCTGTCGGGATACCTGTGGGCTGAACGATAACTACGTCTTCATTGACGACTTTTTCCTCAAGCTTCACTCGCTGCTCGCCATCGGAAAAAGTATGCAGTTCTATGGAAGAGAGTTGTAAACTTAAGGACACTGCAATCTTCTCCGAGAGCGGCCGATTCGCACTCCCACTAAAAACCTTCATAAAACCATTGTAGATTTTTATAGGTGTTTCTACAATACCAACGTCATTGCGAGGAATTTTTGCAATTGGAAATCAGATATTCGTCGACTGAGCAGATGATAGAAAGGGCTAAAGTGACGAAAGCGAAGAAAATTTTGGTCGCGACTGAGAAATACAGAATGGAAATTGTGTTATGCGATGATTGTTGCGACCCGATGAAGCCGTATCAGGATGAGCAAGTCGTGCATATCAAAAAAACAACAGCCAGGAAAGCAAAAATAGGCATCGACCGCATGCTTGCTATTCAGTAAGCTGCGGGAGGGGTTTGAAAGTTGGGTAGATGAGGTTAAAGGTGTTTTCATACTTTTTCTTTCCCACAAGAATATAGACATACTTTGTTCCATACAGAACAACGTGGAGCGACTCGTCACCATCTGAATTTCGCTCGGTTGTCTTGATGCCAGTAAGGCTGTTTACTGTGATTGATTGTCGAGTTTTTGACTTTAGAGCTGCGACTTCTGTTGCGGTTCTTGTGCTTGATGAAATAGTGATTGAGAGCGCCGCGCTTGGGGATGCTTTCTCAGACGTTGGATTCAGCGTCACAAAACTTGGTACTTTGGGCTCAAGTTGGCCTAAATCTGTTGCCGTCCAATCCAGCGGGTACTTGATGGAATAGCCGTATGTTGTGTTGGTATATGTATTCCAGCCTGCTGTTGGATCGGGTGTGGCGGTAGGCGATGCGGTCGGCGTGAG
>CAZSQB010000057.1:0-6432 GCA_964608945.1 uncultured Gammaproteobacteria bacterium | reverse complement strand
CAGCCAGGAGTGACAATAAAGGAGTGCTTGTCTTAAGCCAATTTACAGGTGCAGCAAGAGAACTGAAGGATGCATTAATAGTGAATCCCTACAATGGGGAACAGACAGCAGAGGTTATAAAAGTAGCCTTAGAATTATCCCCCCTGGAACAAACAAAGAAAATGAGAAGAATGAGAGAAGTGATCAAAAATTATAATATTTACAGGTGGTCAGCTGAGTTTTTAAAAATTATTGTTAATATATGAAAATTGCCATCATCTGTTCTAATTTTGTCAGTATTACTAAGGATGTTAAGAAAGGAACGGAAATCTTTGACTATATCTTGATTAATAATTTGGCTAAAGTTGATAAAAATCTGGATATAACTGCATTTGCCTCAGGAGACTCCAATTTACCGGCTAAAATTGAAAGCATAGATTATCATCCTGCTATTTTAGATAAAAGTATTACCCAAAAGGACAAGCATATTATTTTTGAGCTGGCGCTAATTTCCAAGGCTTTTTCAATGCAGGACAATTTTGACTTGTATCATATCAATATTGGAGATGGAGATATTGCTCTTCCTTTTACACCTTTTGTAAAAAAACCGATATTAATTACGCTTCACTATACCCAGGAAGTAGAATATATTAATAAATATTTTTCTCTTTTTAGCAATTATAAAAATTTATCTTTTGTCTCTATCAGCGATGCCCAAAGGAAATTTTTCCCCGACCTAAACTATGCAGGAACAATCTATCATGGTATAGAGACAGAACTATTTAAATTTGATCAAAAAGGTGGAGAAAGTATCATTTGGGCAGGCAGAGGAGTCCCAGACAAGGGATTGGAAACGATTCTGGAAGTAGTCAAGAAAACCAAAAAGAAAATAAGGCTGTTTCCTCTGAAAAGGGAAGAGCACCTTGAATGGCTTAATAAACGGATTGCAGATTTAAAAGATTTAATACCTTCCCAAGATATTTTTATTGAATTTGATAAAGATAGATTCGAGTTAGTTAACCACTATCAATCAAGCAGACTCTTTATTTTCCCAATACAGTGGGAAGAACCGTTTGGACTGGTTTTAACTGAATCTATGGCTTGTGGCACACCAATAGTAGCCTTTGCAAGAGGTTCTGTGCCTGAAATTGTTAAAGATGGCAAAACAGGGTTCTTAGTCAACCCATCAGATAACGATATCCGGGGGGATTGGATAGTTAAAAAAACCGGTATTGATGGATTGTGCGAGGCAATAGAGAAAATTTATTCAATGCCGGAGCAAGAATATCAAAAAATGCGCCAAAATTGCCGTAGTCTCGTAGAAAAATCATTTTCAGCAGATAAGATGGCTAAAGAGTATATGAATGCATATAGAAAGATTATTCTTTCTAAGCACTAGTTTCTGATATGCATATTTACATATTTATGCATCTTTTAACCCAAATAAATAGGCATATTTGGAGTTTAGGCTGTCAGATAGGAATAATTTGAAAATTTCCTCCAGTCTGTGTAAGATACTAAGCTGGTCACAAAGATAGAATTTTTGTCAATCCGATGGTTATTTGAGAACCGTCCCCTGTCTACTTGTTGATCGCAAGCGTTGCCCAACTGTAATCAACTCATTCAACGGCACGTGAGAATAGAAACTCTCACTTCCTCCGCCTGCTGTTTCTTCGCTTTGTGCTAATTCCACTGTCCTTGACCAAACGTCATCAGCATAAGGATCACGCTGGATCGAACGAAGTAATCGGGTGTATGTAGTCCTCGGTAAAGCTTCGTTTCTTGGTTCTCTCGGACGAGTATTGTCATGAAGTTCGGCCATGAGGAAATTATATACTATTTTGCAGCATGTTTGTTAATTCACCCATATTAACTCTCACTCTTTTCTAAATTTCTTATTTCTTCGGGTTTAACAATAGCGTTTGAGGTCGTGATCCACTTTCTCAGAAGTACATTCTTTTTATCCTGTTCCAACTGTTTATAAAATATGTCAATACTCGTTAATAAATCTTTATATAAGCATGTTATTGAAATTGTTAAATAGTCTGAATTTTTATCAAGAGGGCTTTCGGCAATACCTAAATGTCTAATATTCGGGATGGTTATTTCTTCATTATCTGACCTAAAAGAAATAGTAGTCCTTTCTCTTGCTCCTTTATAAGCTGCCCACTTGAGTGTTCTTCCGTTTTCCAATTTGATTGTTCTAGGTTGGTATAAATGGACTAAACCATGTCTATACATTACATATAAATATTTTCCATTCGCTGAGTAGAAGGGATCTATTTCTTTCCCCATTAATTCTTTCATAAATAACAGAGTATTTTCAGATGTTGCTATTTTTCTTACGCCATTAGAATATTTTTCTTTTCCGTTATATCCACAATATAAAGCTGCAAGAAAATCAATAAAACAAAGTATATGCCGTGTAACTCCGAAGTAACCACCAGTTTCCTGTCCGATATACAAAATAGGAGCAATTTCGAGAAAGATCTGTTCCTTAACCTCTTCTTCTAGGAATCTTTTTATTTGCCAAAGTTCCATGTTTTCGTTTATTGCCATGATTATTTTCCTCGATGCATGTCTAATATATTTCTTACTATTGCAGAAACATTCGAATTTTGTTCACTGGCTTTCTTTTTTAGCCATTTTGCTTGCGATTTTGTAACTAGGACATTTAATCGTGTAAACGACTCAGAAATATATTGCGGGTTCCCCAACTCAACTCCATGTTCATTTGTCGCCTTAACACCATTTTCCCGAGGAACATTATTACCCGATTCCTGAAATCTTTTTTTGAGGATGTCTAATGCAAATTTATATGCTCCTTCCTCGTTTGGTTTGTATCCATGATCTTCTAAGTATACTTCTGAAGACCAAACCTCATATTCCTTTATTAGACCAGCTGTTTCTTTAGGAATTGTTGAATAAATTTTTAGAATAACCCGATAAGAATCAATATTCGGTCCTACTTTACCGGAATATATACCGCCCGCGATTATTCCGGGTACTAATTCTACCTCGGCTAATTTAGAGTTATTTTGGTGTTTCATGTATAGAGTATAACATACTTGCGCAATTGCGCACTAAGCTAATAAAATATGTATACCCTATAGTTTGCAATTTCGCCTATATTCTGCTATAATTCCGCCCGATATTAGAGAAATAGAAGCAGGTATTTTGTGCTTGAAAAACCCTATTTCTTTATTATTTATTTATATTTGCTCTTTAACATATTTTTGTTGTAGGGAGTTATTCCCGTATAAGTGGGCTATCGATACTTGGTTACTGTATTTGCATTTATTTAAATACTGTTGGCTTCTTATCATAACCTTATCTTATGCTGGGATCGTCTCCCTACGAACTACTTGTTTAATTAGCGAATATTATATTTTCCTTCTTAATTAGCGTAATTGAAGCTATTTCTGGCTAGTGGCTTCCTTGACATAAGAAAAAATTTTATGTCCTGAAAGCCATTCAGTCAGTTTAGTTTCCAAAGCGCAAAAAGGAGGTGAATCACCATACGCGCAGTTCCAAAGTGATGAGGGACAAAACTAACTGGCAAAATCGTACGGCTGCAGTATCAAATGGCCTGTAGCATGGAAGTAACTACTCAACAGACGGAGGATTAAACAATGTCAAGCGTAACCAATTCGATCTACGATGTGGCGGCTGCATTCCTGATCGCGGAGGAACCTGGATTTCTCGGGCCAAATCGCATCTGGAATGCTGTCAACGACCAGCAAGGTACCTTTCTGCCGTTGCTTGAACTCGTGCGTCCGCATATTACAGCGCTGAAGGCTGCTGGATTGCTCGACGCGAAGGTGTCGTGGGTCGCCCAGGTCATCAATGACTGGTTCAAAGAGCGGGGCTTCAGTATCCAGCTCACCGAACAGGGTGATCCGAACACGTTCTATGCGGGCAGCATCTACGAGCAGCTCGTTCACTGGCTGATACCGGGCGAGCGGCAGCCGCTGGTTGGCAAGAACGGCAAGACCTATCAAGACGCTGTGAGGATGGAAGAAGGTCTGACCTTCTATACATCGTCGGCAACTACCGGGATCATCGCGGCGCTTGCGACCAAGGGCGGAGAGGATGTGGCCTACATAGTCATGTTGGGCTCGCCTCCGTCAGAGCCATTCGGTTTACTTCAGCTCGCGCAGCGTGTTGAGCAAAATCTACATCCAGCGCGCGGCTTCGGTGAGTTGCAGTTCCCTATGGTGCACATCGACCACACCACCGATGTGAGTTGGCTGGTCAATCTATGGACCATGCGAGACTCTGGGCAGAAGGCGTGGGTGAGCGAAGCCAAGCAGCAATCGATCCTCAAGGTCAACGAGAAAGGCGCGCTCGCCAAGAGTGCCTTCGGCATGGCCGTCACTCTAGAGGCTTTCATCCAAAAGGCGCCTCTGGTTATCGACAGCCCGTTCCTCTTCTGGATCAGCCGACAGGGTTACCCGCTCCCCTTGTTCGCCGCATGGGTGGACTACACGGAGTGGACGGACCCCGGCGAACTGGCGTAAGCAACCACTCGAGATGTCAAAAGATCGATTCGAACCGTAGGCTCAATATAAAGGAGATCACGATGAGTACTACAGCAGTAAGCTACCCCGTCGTCGCCGCTTTGGTGAAGGCGGAAGACATGGAAGGCATGGGCGCAAACCGGCAGTGGCAAGCGGTCAACGACACGCAAACCCGCTTCCTGCAGGAATTCTTTCGCGCCTGTCGCGGTGAAGTCGGCGGTATCCGCGAGATCGAGAGCATCGCATCGTGGAACGTCGAGGAAGTCAACGCGTTTCTGCGCCAGCGCGGTTTCACCATCCAACTTAAGTCGTTCGACAAGAACACCTTTGGTGTTGCCAGTGTGTTGGACTTGCTGGTGGAATGGCTGGTGAAGGGCGAAGTTACCTCGGTGCAAGGCGTGGATCATAAGACCTATCCCGGTGTGAAGATCAGTAAGGGCGGCGTTCAGTTCTACAACGCACGCGGGCATAACAGCCCTATCGCCCTGCTGGAAACTAAAACCGGCGACCGCGTCTACATGACGATGCTCGGCAGCGCGCCAAACGACGGATTTGATCTGATCGCCAGAGTGGAAGCTCTTTCCCGCAGTCTATCTCCCAATCGGGAGTTCGGCGGGTTGGACTTCCCGATGGTTGATTTGGATCAACACGTTGACATCGGCTGGATGTTGGGCATGAAGACGACCGGCTATGACGGACAACCCGCGTGGATCACGCAGGCACTTCAGCAAACCATCCTCAAGATGAATGAGGTTGGTGCCCGTGCCAAGAGCGCCGTTGCCATCGCCGTCACGCGAGGAGGAGGGATGAAAAAGCCGGACTTGATCATCAACGGTCCGTTCCTCGTTTGGTTCGAACGCGATGGTCTCGCTAAACCGCTCTTCGTCGGGCACATCACGCAGGAAGACTGGCGTAATCCGGGCGATATCACCAAGTAGTTCCGTCGCAAGACGGGGAGACGACGCCGAGAGGTGCGTGATTGGTTGCTCTAGCAATCTACGCGTAACAACGCAATCAATCACTCAACATCTCTCGGCCTTTCTCTTATATTTTTAATATATTTAAAGATAAAAGAGAAAGAAATAAAATCAATTTTTGCATGTCATTTTATTGAATATCACCCTACTAGTAGCATATAATTTGCAACAACGGACATGCTTTGCGGATATTTCTAATATTTCTAATAAGAAAACGCATTGTTATCATTTAAAAAACTGCGCAAATCTAAGCTTATATAAACTCTCAAGAAAACCTGATACGTCATATCCAGCATGTATAGGGATATTTGCTAATCTTTATTATATACTACACTTGTCATCTGAGGTAATCAAAATTTTCTGAACTCGGGTTCGAATTTATTTATAGAGGTTCACTAACTTTTACTAAACATTTTAACCTCTAGGCAATTGACGTCAGATTGATCTTAAGATTTTATTTACAACCAGTGATTATATGGTATAATACTATGTTAAGAAAGGAGTAAAACTATGAACGGAACAGTCAAAACAAAAACCGATAGAGGCTTTGGGTTCATATCCCGTGAAGGTGAAGTGAAAGACCTTTTCTTTCACTCCAACGATCTAGCGGGTATTACGTTTAACGAACTTCAAGTCGGAGATGCCGTCACTTTTGATGTCGAAGATGGTCCAAAAGGACCAGCTGCAAAAAACGTAAAGCGCGGATAATAAGTTTTAAAATTTATATTCAAAAACCCACCGATTAGGTGGGTTTTTTGTGCATAATTTGTATATAATATAGTTTATGCAAAAATCTTTTGAGACAATTGTGATTGGCTTGGGAGCGATGGGAAGCGCTGCTATCTATCAACTGGCCAAAAGAGGTAATAAGGTGCTGGGGATAGATCAATATGCTCCCCCACACCAATTTGGTTCCTCTGGCGGAGAGACGAGAGTTACTCGGCAAGCTATCGGAG
>CAZSQB010000056.1:0-6487 GCA_964608945.1 uncultured Gammaproteobacteria bacterium | reverse complement strand
TCCTTTATTGCCTCTTTAATAGACTCTGCAAGCTCTTTTGTTACTCGCTCGTCTGCATCGATATAGAATATCCAATCTGATTTTGCATGTTCTTTTGCTTTATTTCTTATATCCGCGTAGTCTGTCATAACATGATGAAACACCCTGGCATTTTTCTCTTTTGCAATGTTTACTGTATTGTCTTTCGATCCGGTATCAACGACGATTACTTCATTACAAAACTTCACGGAGTCAAGACATTCCTCAATCATCTTTTCTTCGTTTTTGGCAATAATAATCGCTGTCAGCTTATGCATCATGAAAACTCCCTTTTCCAAATTTCCTCAGATAGAAATCTACAATTCCTTTTCGCTGCCACTTTCTCCCTTTCAGCAACGTCTCAATACTCTCTCTCACAAGAGCACTTCTCGCTGGGAAAGGCGAATAGGAAAATCCAAGAAGCATTCGATTTCTCGTTATGTAGTAATCCTGCAGATCTGACCCAGACCCTCCTGTAGATGCTGCATTTTTATGCCAAAGAAGTGCTGTTGGTGCATATATAATTTTATACTTTTCCTTGCGGACCCGTTCATTATAATCGATGTCCTCGTAATAAAGAAAATACCGCTCGTCCAATAAGCCCACTTTCTGAAAAAGTTCTTTTTTTATTAGCATACAGCAGCCACTGACAAATTGCGTCTCTTCTAGCCTGTCGTACTGCCCTGCATCTACTTCGTCTACCCCTCGATGATATCCTAAGACATTATCCCAATCCATCACCCCTCCTGCATACCAGATAACTTTACCCAATTCCGAGGCAGCATACCTATCCTTATGAAATTCATATCCTTTTGAGAAGTATATCTTTGGCCCAACTATTCCAATTTCCTCATCTGTCTCTGCTACTTTTACTAATTCTTCAATAAGGAAACGGTCGGCAAGCGTGTCATTGTTAAGAATAAGGACATAATCTGCTCCAGATGCTAGCGCAGATCGTATACCAATATTATGTCCACCCGAGAATCCAAGATTATCCGTGTTAGCAATAACCGTAAGCGAGAGATTTTTAAAATCCTGCTTACGCGCTGAAAATGGAATTTTTGACCCATTATCAACAACGATACATCGCAAATGAAAAGACGTCTTTAGATTTTCAAGCGATTTGAGACATGCAAGCGTGTTTAGTGTCCCATTATAATTGATAATCGAGACGAATACTTTTTTCATCAATAGACGGTAATATGAAGCCTTGACTGGGCGAGATTCGCCTGATATTTGAGGGAGGTTTTCATTTGTACTTTATATAACTTGTTTCCAGGGTCAAGTGTAATCGGTTGTGAGATAAGAAGCTGCGATTGCCCACCCTCCACCGAGACTTCTGAAAACCAGACAGGATGCTTATCTGTAGCATTAAAAAGCCTTACATATGCTCGCTCATTGCCTGTCGGAATAAAAACGCTTGCTTCAAATGTAACACTTTTTATCCGACCGTATTGTGTACTATCAATGTAGGCGGAAAGCCCAGTCACATCTGTCCAATCATCAGCCATACCTGTTCCTGATCCAAACGCAATGTAATACTCTTTAACAGCCGTTCCGCCTGACTGCGCCGGAACATTTTGTGCTCCCGTCTGATTTGACAATTTGAGCGATGCGGTTGCTTCATAAATTGTCTGGTAAATTTTGTCAAGACAGTCCTTCCCTTCACAGACACTTGTTGGCCGTGAACCCTCGTCGGATGTTTGACTTGCAATCTGAAAAAGCTCCGTATTCGTTTTATTTTTAAAAATCAGGTAGTCTACGTAGAGAATGTTACTGACAATAAAACCGAAAAAAAAGACGGTGAGAAATTTTAGTATTTTGTGATCTTTTGCAATCATATATCTTTTTTCTTAACAGCTTTGCGTAATAGCCGATACCGAAATCGTTTCAGGGGGTTTTTTGCTTCAATCATAAGCGCAGTCATCAACCAGTATCGAAATTCCTTTTGTATTTTTTTAAACTCACTCTGTATGTCATTAAGAAACGACGTACTGTTTCCCTCGGGAAACCCTTGTTTCTCCCAGACTTTGGCAAAAACAACCTCCGCATAAAACGCTTGAAGAATACTAAGCACAAGGCCGTGCAATCCGTCTTTGTACCCCTTTTGCGCAAAAAAAGTCTTGAGAAAATCATTAACAGGAAAACGTACTGCGTCAATCCAATTTACTTTTTTTCCCGTCGCCGCAATAAGCGAAGCTTCGTTTTCTGTATATATTTTGTCCATTTTGATTAAGAATTGACTAATTGATGAGTAGTTATAATGTACTATTGGCGCATCCATTTTCTGCGTCTCGCCCGTAACTTGTATATATTCATGTACATGTCTTTCCTCAAATCTTCCTTTATCTTTTCTAAATAATCGTAACTGATAATCAGGCCACCATATGCCACTTCGCATCCATTTACCAAAGATGATATTTTTTCGCGGTATCCAATAACCATTAATTCCACCTCCCGTATCAAGGACTGCTGCTATTGCTTTTGCCAATTCTGGCGTAATCCTCTCATCAGCATCAATGCTGAGAATCCAATCATTCCTTGCCTTGGTAAAACCGAAGTTTTTATTTACATTAAGCATAAGGTTGTTCTTCTTAGAGAAGACGAGCGAACCTGCTTCTTTTGCGATCTTTGAAGTATTATCTGTAGACTCGTTATCAACGACAATAATCTCATCGGCAAATTTTACCGATACAATGCAGTCTTTAATATTATTTTCTTCGTTGTAGGCTGAAATAACGACTGAAAGCCGACTGTTATTATTAGTCATGTCTCCTTCGCAACGTATGAAGTGCTTGCGCGAGCTCCCCTTTCGCCAAGCCATACATGCAACTTAAGTATACACTTCCTCCAATGAATGCCACAATGATAAGGCTAATAAGGTTGATAATAAAAAGGTCGCTTAGGAGAAAAACAAAAATACCCATGATGCCTGTCGCTATGAGGGGCTTGTAAATGCTGCGGAAAAAATGGAAATATACAATTCTCCTGACCAAATAGATAGTCACTATTATTGTCAGCGTAACAATAAATGATGCTATTGCGACGCCATTGTATCCATAGAGCATGATGAATATGGGCGTGAGTATCCACGTAAGCGTCGTCCACAATACCATAAGTGAAAGTGTTGTTTTTACTTTTCCATTTGCATCAAGAATATTGACGAGGATACCAGACATTGATGATAAAATAGCATTGAGGCAGAAAAATACCAAACTGATAATTGCCGGCTCCCATTTATTCTGCCATCCCGGGAAATACTTGACAAGGTATGGAGCGATTATGATCAGACCAACCAATAGCGGGAAAATCCCCGAAGAGACAAAAAAAAGTGATTTTTCTATAGCTTTCCTCACAACTTCCAAGTCCCCTTGAATGCGAGAGTAAGTAGAAAATGTTACCTTGGTTACGCTATCAACGACGTAGCGATATAGGTAGAAAGCAAGCTTTTGGGCAAATCCGATATATCCAAGTTCTGTAAATGATAGCGTCTTTGCCAAAAAAAGCGTTAATCCGTCATCTTTAATCGCAGCCAATATATTTTTCGCTTGATACTGCGCGCCGAATTTTAAATGCAAGAGCGAATTTCTATCAATACCTATGCCAATGTTCCACGGTGACACCAGATAATAGAATGGTACACCAATAACGCTTGATGCCAGAAATGCCCATGTAAAACTCGCCAAACCTAGTCCTTTAAAAGCTAAAACAATAAGTAGTATATTAAACACCAATGACTCGACCATTTGGGGGATGACGAGTTTCTGAAATTGGATCTTTCGCTCAAGCAAAATTGAGGGAATTGTCTTAAATGAAGAGAGGAAAACGCAAAAGGCAAGAGTTATAAGAAGCATCTCAGCTTTTGGGCTAAGCTTGAAGTATGAAGCAATTTGCGAACGTACTAGGAGAACGGTAACAAAAATAAGGAGCGTAGTACCAGCTTGTATGGTAAAGAAGGTTTTCAGATCAACTTCTTTAATTTCCTCTTTTTTTTGCACAAGAGCAGCGCCAAACCCAAAATCAGTAAAAAAGCTGATAATTCGCTGTATGGCAATGACAGCTGTGTAGAGGCCGATGTCTTTGGGAAGTAAAACAGAAGAAATAAGGAGAAATGAAAAGATAGAGACTACATTAAGAACAAAATTCCTCGATATGAGTGCGAGCACTCCTTGCACGGACCTTCTCGTCAGGACAGCTATATCAACCTCTTCCATATTCCTTCTTGTTTAGTTTTATTTGGTTCCAGGGTCGGGTTGAAAATAATCGCCACATCACCTCTAAATCACCAGAAATTGTTGATATCAATCGGACTGTTGAACCTGGATTATCTACCCAATGCACCGGCTCCTCATATATTTTATATCCACTTTTCTCGCCGACAATAAGTAATTCCCCGTCAAAAAACCACTCGTTATCTTCAATTTTAGGAATGAGCTCTTCCACCACTCTCTTACTTACCGCCTTGAAACCGCATTGAGCATCGGTAAAGTGCGTATTGAAAACAGACTGAATAAAAACAAAATTAAGCGTCCGTGATGTTATTTCCCGAAGCGTCGATCTTCCTTCAACGCGCGCGCCTTTTGCCAATCGAGATCCGATTGCGATATCGTACCCATTTTCTAATGCGTTGAGTAATTTTGGTAGGTGAAAAAGATCAGTTGAAAGATCCAAATCCATATAGGCGCAGTAGTCGGTGTCCGATGTAATCCAAGCTTTCTTTACCGCTCTTCCCCGACCTTTCTGTTCGAGATGCAAAAGTAAGATTTCCGGATATTCTTTTGCAAGCCCTTCGCCGATTTCTTTTGTTTGATCTTCTGATGCGTTATCGGCAATCGTGATATGCCAGTTGTATTTTTTCAGATGCTCAGTACAAAACGCGTGCAATGTCTCAATATTTTTCTTCAGCTCTTTTTCTTCGTTGTATACCGGAACGGCTATTTCAACGGTTGGCTTGCTATTCATAGACGTATTCCTCTTTTCCGTTGATAAATTATACCAACAACGAGTATCAGGATACCAGCAAGAGACAATACGTTGCTAACTTTCTCAACAGTTGTTTGGATGAATTCAAAACGAACGAGATGTACTCCGTTTGGAAGACTGAAAACAAGACCAAAGTCTGTTACGGAAAATGGGTAGGGTTTGTTATTAACAAATAGTTTCCAGGCAGGGAAATACGCAATATTTGCTTCTATCCTCGCACTATTTTTGACGGAGGTTTTTGTCTCGATACGCAGCGTCATTTCTTTTGTGTCAGAAAACTCAACAATCCCCTCCTGGACAATAAACGGTTCCCCAATCTCATCAGGCGAACTGGGTTTGTAATGCCCTTTTGGCATATACTCGTCTGAGATTTTTGACGCTGTCCAGGAAATCGCTTGACGACTGGTTAATTCGCTTTCTGTTTTTGGTGTGATGGTTTGGGGAGAGAAAAGTTTTGCATACAAAAAAAAGCTCGCTGCAATAATGATAGACGCGCCAACAAAAAGCACGCTCTTCTGCTTGCTGTGTTTCTGCAAAAACCAAAGCACAGAGCCTCCGATAAACGATGAAAAAAAAGCTATTAATAGTAAAAATCTCCATGGGTATTGGAAAAAAGCCATAAAGGGTACTGTCTCCCAAAGTGGCTTTGCAATCGGAAGAAGGATGAATACAGAGAAGAGCAAACAAAAGAAAGCAAAAAATAAAACATTTCTTTTTTCTTTATTTTTCCTGTACAAAAAAAACAGAACTGCTGCGACGAGGGAGAGGAGGATATGTATTTTCCCAATTCTAAAAGACAAGCCATCCAGACACCCCGGGACTGACCCGCCGAACCCCCACTGGCTTTCCCATAACTGGCTCAGGCAAACAAAATGATCGCGAAAATCCGCTCCACCGCCTATCTGTCCGAGTACATTGGTGTATTGCATTTCCAAAAGCGCAGGCAACCAGTAAAAAGCGGCAAGGAGAACGCCGAGAAAGAGAGCGTATAGCAAATAGCGTATAGCAAATAGTTGTCTTCTTTTATAGAGAACTACAGAGAAAACAAGAATAGCTGCAAGCAAAAACGGGGTCACCATCATGGCGGTTAGGTTATGCGATAGTATTATTGCTGCATAACTAAGCGCCGCTAAAGCCACATATTGCCATGTTCCATCTTTATAAACCTTCCAAACACCGTAAAAAACAAGAGGAATAAATCCATATGCCCAAAGTTCTGCGACATCGCCACGAACATAGAGATCAACCGCATGAAATGGAGCGTAGAGGTATAAAACTGCCGAGAGAACTCCGCCGACTGTTCCCCAAAATTCCTTTGCCAAAAGATACATTGAGATGCCCGAAAGTACCATGCCAAACCCCATCATGATCTTTGTCGCCGTTATTGCATCAAAGCCAAAGAGCATCATCGTGCTACCAAAGTAATAGGCTAGCGGCGCATAAAAATTAAATATCGGGTACCCGTACCCATACCCCAGATCGCTCA
>CAZSQB010000055.1:1517-6617 GCA_964608945.1 uncultured Gammaproteobacteria bacterium | reverse complement strand
TATTCCAGCCTGCTGTTGGATCGGGTGTGGCGGTAGGCGATGCGGTCGGCGTGAGAGATATGTCAGGCGTTGCAGTTGGTGTCGGCGAAAGTACTGGGCTTAGTTGTCCAAGCGGTGGCAAATTCAGTGCTTGAGCTTTTGGCTGTGTTTTATTGTCGTTCACAGACATAATGACAATACCTGAAACAAGAAAGAGCATAACGACAGCGTAGCCGATAAAAAAGCGGCCGGTTTTGTTTTTCAATACCTCTTTGGCAAATATTTTGATTTTCTCAAATGAAAAATCGCCTCTTAACAGAAATGAAAAAGATGATGGTTTTTGCGATAAAAATCCCGATGGCTTTATTTCATCCACATCCATACATACATAATTTCATATAGAAAATCCGCTGTCAACTTAGAGGAAATTATAAAAACAGATCTTTACTAATGGATTCGCCTGTTTCGATGCGGCGGATGGCTTCGGCGAGGAGTGGTGCGACAGTGACGATTGTAATTTTTTTATTTTTGATAACTTCTTTTCTGTGCTGAATCGTATCAGTCACGATGATCTCATCGA
Organism: uncultured Gammaproteobacteria bacterium; assembly: GCA_964608945.1. Lineage (GTDB taxonomy): Bacteria > Patescibacteriota > Microgenomatia > Levybacterales > UBA12049 > CAYWEP01. Next base: position 6,058 of record CAZSQB010000055.1, on the reverse strand, counting down.
TATAAGATTTTGTTATCTTCTCCAATGACTGGCCTGAGAACAGTCCATGAGTTGCTGCAGCACGAACACTTCGTGCTCCTTGTCCTTTGAGATAATTTGCCGCGCTAACAATAGTACCTGCGGTGTCAATGATATCATCAACCAGCAGAACATCTTTTTCTCTGACATCTCCTATGAATGCGAGCGCTTCTGTTTTGTTATTGACTGCGATGTCGCGTTCTTTGTAGACAAGCGCAATGCCTGAGGAATTCGGTAATCGCTTCGCATACCCAGTGGCGCGGGTCATACCGCCTTTATCAGGAGCAGCGATAACCAGTTCTTTTAACTTCTGTGATTTAATTTCCGGGATGAGTGAGTAGCTACCGTATAAATTATCCCAGGGAATTTTGACAAACCCCTGCTGTTGCTCAGAGTGGATATCAACAGTTACAATTCTACTTGCGCCTGCATTGACGATCATACCAGCTATAGCTGATGACGAGATCGGAACGCGTGGCATTTCTTTCCTATCCTGACGGGAGTAACCGTAATAGGACAAAACAACAATTATTTCCTCAGCAGATGAGCGCTTGGCAGCATCGATCATCAGGATAAGCTCCATCAAATTGTCATTCACAGGAACGCTTGTGGGTTGGATAATAAAAACATGCCGACGTCGCAAATTCTCAGGAATCCTCACACGAATCTCGCCGTCTGAAAAAGAGCTAACCGGTTCAAAAACTTCTTTGTGCAGAAGCCGCGCGATGTCTTTGGCGAGTGTTGGGTTGGAACGACCTGTTAACAGGATGACATCATCAGGATTGGGCAATAATTTCGGTATCTTCCTCTGCATTCCAAATATTATCTTATAATAGTTGCAATTGTAGCAAGGAAGAGGTGTTAAATCAAGGGATCTTCTCCGCGAGCCGCACGACGCTTCTGCTCTGTTGTGAATCGCAAACGTACAATAGGATTTGGGTGCGGTTCTGTGTGTTTTTCTTTTTTCGCTCCAACTTCCAGATCGATTGGATTCGTTGCTCTTTTTACCACTGTGTTCTCTGCATATTGTCTCTTTTTTGTAAAAGGAGGGACTAATCCTCTCCTGTACGGACGAATGCTTGGTACTCTCTCCATATCATGTATTGCCTGAGGTTTGAGCGTCGATGTTGAACCATCAGCCGAGCTAGCAGCCTCAAGAGCCGCTACAAATATTGGGATTCTTTTTCTTTCCATTAAAAGTTTTTTATTCTTTTACGTACTTCTTCAATATCCTCGTACGGAATATCAACCAGTCCATACTTCTCCGGATATAAACTTCGCGACCGTATGCATGCGGTGGCGGTGTCTATATCCGCTATTGTTATCTCTTCCTGATATCTCTTCCATAACCCATCTAGATCGACCCCAGACACTCCCGTTAGCGACATAATTGCTACTCGAAGTGCGGTTATAAGCTCTACCCTTCTTGCTATGCTTCTTAGCGTTTCTCCTTCGTATTCAGCCATTATTGCTCTGAACGGCTCAAGTTGTCGTTCCAGTTCACTTCCTGTTTGGAGCCTTTGTGTCTGATCAGGACCTGCTCCTACTTCTTTTTGCGGTAATACGTCTTCTGGTGGATTGAGGAAAAAAAGAATCTTATAAACTTCTTCAGATGCCCACTGTGGATCTCTACCCGATCGCAACCCTATTTGCTCATAGCTTGCGCCATCCAGCCACATTTGAAAAAGTACTCGGTCGCCCTTGGTCAATTCGTCATATGATTTTGAATTAGGAAGCCATTCAACTAAACCTATCGTTGGCAAGTCTCTAGCTTGCTTGCCCTTTTGTCCCACCTCAACCGCGTTTTGGATGTCGATAAAGGTAGTGCCACCGAACCTAAGCGCTTCATCTAACATCTCTTCTGACAGCCCATGATGATTGAGAATCGCAACCTTATCCCAACCCAGGCGCACTAGACCCATGATATCCTTTATATAATCTACACCGATTTTTTCTCGCGCGCTATTTACTGCGCTTTCTCTTTTTCGTTTTTCTAAAACAAGCGGCGGAACTTCTATCTCTGGGGCAAAACCAAATACCTCAATATGTTTTCTAACTTGGTGTTTAGTTGTCTGTAAGTCTTCGGCTGTTGTTTTTTGTGCTGCACCTGCCTGTATATATTCATATAATTTAAGAGGTGAGAGGATAGGAGTCCAGGGAGCGGCATGGCTGTTTGTGCGATTAGGAGTTTGCGGTGACCTTGTATCAAAAGGTGCTTCGCCCGAGTAAATTACTCCTAATGGACTGTGCGGAAAAGCTACTTTGTCCGCCAATAGTTCTCCGTCCAGCTGCGGTTCATGCACTGGTAAACCCTGCATTGCTTCCAGAGCTATTTGGGTACCGGCTTCAACTACTTCTGTTGCCATAGGCACTTCTCTATATCTAGTAATAATACATTTTTGTCAACAGAATGTCAACTATAGGATACTGATCAGCCTAAATTATCTTCCGCCGCCGAGGAGGCCGCCGAGACCGCCTAGGCCACCTGACATTGACTGCAATTTCTTGGCTGCGACTTCTTGAGACTTTTTGATAGCCTCATTCACCGCGTCTTTTATATCATTGTCTGATTTGCCGTTGCTGACGATTTCTTGGATTTTCTGGTCCCCTGTGATGCGCACGTGAACACCATGCTTATCTATATTGATCACTTCAGCTTGTAACTCTCGTTGCATGGCCATTGCCTGGTCACGCATTTTTTTAAGTTCCCCTAATTGTCCAAAAGGATTAAACATACGTTACGAGTCACCTCCTTTTATTTCAAATCTTTAAGCTCAAATCTCAAAACTACATCTTAAATCTAAAATTTATAAGATTTGCAGTTTTGCGATGTAAATTTGCGATTTGCCATTTGAGATTTAAGATTATTTGTCCCTCAATTCTACCCTAACCTGCACAGGATTTCCAGTCAAATCAGTTGCGATTTTATCAAGTATATCTTTTGCCTTCATTTCATCCAATCGTTCTTTATGAAATTTATAGGCAGTCTCAATGACAAGCTGCTTTCTATCAAAACTCGCAAGCTTACACCCGCGCAACACGCCGGCAAGTGTATGGTTATAGTCTTTTACCTTAACTATCATGTTCTTCCACAACAGTGCAAGCCATTCTTTGCTCACATCGCCATTGGCGCTGTAGTGAAGCAGACTCACATCCTCATTTGTGTCAGATGTTTTTGGTTGATCCTTTTTTGGCTCATCTCCACTAAGCGCTCTTTGTTTATGCAGATTACCAACGTGTTTTCGAAGTGTTGAAACCGACACCCCCTCCTCTATTTTCTTTGTCTCCTTCGTCTCTTTCGTCTCCTTTGTCCCTTGCCCTTCCTGGCTCCACTCAATGACCGCTAACTCAAGCGGCAGTTGGGGTAATACCGCATATCGCATATCGGCATTCGCTTTTGACAACAACTCAAACAGCATCTTAATATCTTCAACTTCTAACTTGTAACTTAAGACTTGCTCGCCCTGAGCTCTTGTCCTGAGTTTTATCGAAGGATGTCGAATGGGTGACTTAAGACTTGTGACCACCCCAACTATTTCAAGAAGCAATATATGCAGCGATTCAATGAGCTGCTCAAGAAAATATTTCAGATCAATTCCTCTCTCTACCAGATTACCAATAAGTATTATTCCTGCCTTTGCATCTTTTTTGCTCAATATTTCAACCATTTCTGATACTTGATACGAAATACTTGATACCTGATAGATTTCTTCAATAAGATCTTTTGTAATTTTTTTGTTTTCTTGCCCTGAGCGAAGCCCCGTACCGTCTGGTACAGGGCGAAGTCGAAGGGTATTTGCTAACTCTTCTAATATTTTCGCTCCATCTCGAAACCCGCCATCTGATAATTTTGCGATCTGGGAAAGCGCGTCATCGTCAGCGCTCAATTTTTCACCTGCTACAATGCGCTTGAACGAACGAATGAGTTCATCTGCTGTTGCCCGAGAGTAATTAATATGAAAACAGCGAGAAATAATCGTGTCAGGTACTTTTTGTGCTTCAGTCGTACAGAGCATAAAAAGCGCATGGCTTGGCGGCTCTTCAAGTGTCTTGAGAAGCGCATTAAATGCCTCTGCTGTCATCATGTGCACTTCATCAATGATGTAGATTTTTTTCGCGGCCCGAAGTGGAGAGAGTCGTATCTTGTCTTTGAGATCGCGGATTTCATCAATGCCACGATTTGATGCAGCATCAATTTCCAAAACATCAAGATTCGTGCCATTTGCGATGGTTGTGCATTGCTCGCAGATGTTACATGGCTCAATATTTTGGTATTTAGTACTTTGTATTTTGTATTTTGTATTTGTTTCGGATTTCGAATTTCGATATTCGGATTTTCTCCCAGTGCAGTTGATTACTTTCGCTACAATCCTCGCGGCTGATGTTTTACCAAGCCCTTTTGGCCCAGTGAACAAAAAAGCATGCGGAACGTCCTGGAAGGAAGGGGGATCCCCTGATAACACAGAATAAAGCGAATTACGAACCGCCTCATTATCAAGTTCTGAAATTGTCTGGGGACGATA
>CAZSQB010000055.1:0-1417 GCA_964608945.1 uncultured Gammaproteobacteria bacterium | reverse complement strand
TGGTGCATGCCATGTCGTACGAGCTCTTCTATTTTCTCATCAACCATCACATCATCCCGAGATGCATCCCGTATGACTTGGGGATATGATAAAACAATATCGCCGAGCCTATTTATATCTGTAGGAAGAGTCGTTGCCCCTTCCTTAAGCGGAAAAGAAAGCACGTTGGTAGTCGTATCTTTGCCACGATATTGGTTGTTGAGAGAACGCATTTTGCGGTCACCGACAATTGCAATTGATATCTCAACCGCGCTTTTAACGCCGATCTCCAAAAGCACATCATGTATAACGCGTTTTATTCGTTTTCTGTCGGCTTTATATCGGCTTTCAACATAGATGAGTACTCGCACATCCTGCATACTAGACTACTCTTTTCCTATTCCGGCGTGCTTCTTCTTGCTTTAATTTTTTCGCAAGAGAGGGCTTGAGATAAAACTGTCGACGCTTGGCCTCGTTGATAATCCCAGCATCAATAACTTTTCTGACGAATTTTCGGATAATTGCATCATCTGACTCACCCGGCATTCTTCGTACATATACCATAAATAAAACACCCCCCTTCGCCTCGCCGTAGTATTTACGTAGGCGGGCTTTGCTCTATCCTCCTGATCTTCCCGTTCGCCTTACCTGCCCGCATTGCTTTGCAAAGCATTGCAGGCGGGCCTACTATTCGTAGCGCGGCTCACGGAGCGATCTTAGGAGGACATAAGAAGCTTTAGAAACTCACTCCAATTGATATTGGAGATTCGTTAAGAGTTTCTAATGCCATTTAACCGATTGGTAACTTCTTATTCTACCCCAACCATGAGAAGAAGTAAACTACGTTTTTAAGCAAACTATACGCAGAAACAGCGATCAGCTAGAGTGTGTCTGCTTTCCCCCACGGTCCGGTGAGGTGGATATGGAGGTGATCAACAATCTGCGCGCCGCCGCCATTGACAATAAGGCGATACCCTCTATCCTGTAAGTCCTCTTTTCTTACCATTTGCTGGATAACACGAGCCATTTTTTCAAAGAGAACAGGTTCTGCGTCAAGAAAATCAGGAACGTGTTTTTTGGGCATGATGAGAAGATGCACCGGCTTTATGGCCTTGATGTCGGGAAAAACCATGATATCCTCATCCTGGTAGGTAAATTGTTTGGGAATTTCTTTACTTGCGATTTTACAGAAAATACAGTCCATAAATTTAATCTCAAAACTCAAATCGTAAATCACAAATCAACATCGCAAAATTATTAATCTCAAAAAACATTTTAGATTTGCAATGTAGATTTAACATTTGCGTTTTGCGATTTTAGATTCCTTTCAGAACGTTTATAATCTCATCTAATGTTAATTTCGTCGGTATCATCTTCGGATTTTTCACTGTCCCATTTAATAGCATTTTTTTTGATACATGTAAATACCATGTTGCAT
>CAZSQB010000054.1:0-6636 GCA_964608945.1 uncultured Gammaproteobacteria bacterium | reverse complement strand
AAAATCCGAGTATATACTTCTTCTTTGCCTTTATTTTCTTATATTCTTTCAAAAAGTCCCTCACGTTTTGGGAAATTGTCCGTCCCCTCCAAGGAACAGTAACAAGTAATGGCAGGTAGCCTTCGTTTTCGAGAATTTTGGCAATCTGGCTGTATGCCTTATGCGAGGGTTTATGTTTGTATCCGGGGATTATGAAGATAATCTTTTCCTCAGCCATTCGGGGATTGTAACAAATCTGAGGCAGAAGGATCAAGGTGGCGTAGGGTTTTCTGTTCAGGAGCAAATTAAGCTAGTCAGTAAATTTGAACGTTGCGAGCATAGAGTCATCGGGGGAAACATTCTTGATAGAGTAAATGAGGTCGTGATGTTTAACGTATACCGCATACCCTCCCACGATCCCACAATATCCCTGATATATTGCCGGTTCATTATCGACTGTGAGATGTTTGTTTTCAGCAGTATCTCCACATGCTTCTTGTTTCGCATATTTGTCGAGTGTCATATCGTCTTTTTTGACAAATGTGATAGTCAGTCCCTTCGGAAAAATTGAAATAGTATTGCTATCATATCCTCTGACCCCGTCAACCGAGGTATAGACTTTTTCTAAAACAGTGGAATTGGCAGGATATTGAACTGAATATCCACCTTCCTTACTTGTATAAGTTTTCCATTCCTTTGCATTTGGGTCAAAGAAACTTATACCTGCCAGAATGTCTTTGAATATACTGATATTTCCTGAATTAAGGTTGTAAATAAACTCGTAATAATTTTTATTACTGGTAAAACGGACGATCGCATAATGACAACCATTACCACACTCAATGGTAAATAATGATGTTTTATTTTGTTCCAAAGATATTGATTCTTCCTTCACAGACGTTACATTTACATCTGCTCTAGCGTCAAAATAACCCTTATTCCATATAGTATATATTCCATTCGTTGTAATTGCAGGGAGTGGTTTAGAAGATTCGTGTAATGTTAAAGCATCAAGATTCTCTTTTGCTTCTACTCTATCTGCATTTTTTGGTTTCCATTGGACAGCATCCCCAACATATTCTTGATACAATTCTAAATTCCTTGGGTAGTGAAAGGAAAAACCATTGTCGGCGTAAAGAATGCTTTCCTCATTAGTTATCTGCTTCGGTTTTCCATCCTCTAATTGTTTAGTAGGAACCGTTTTATCTACTGTTCGCGTAGCAGGTTTAGAGTTTTTTGTTGATTGTGTCCCCAACACGTACCCTCCTACCCCCATAACAAGTACGAGAATAGTAACTCCAGCAATCAATATGAAGCTCTTATGATTTTTACTCTGTTGATCAGGTATGGGAGGAGAAGAAATTGGAGCAGGGCTAGTTTGCTGATTGGTATTTTCTGCGTCCATATAGCTCAAGTATTTATTAAAAGGAGGTCAAAGTCAACTAGCTCATGTGCTGTGGTTAAAAGTTCGAATCCAAATATGCTTATGTAAGGCAGTCAATTAGTTGAAGCTAAATTCCCAATCTGATATCATTACAGCGCCACATTGTGGCCGTACTGCGGAGTCGTCTAATGGTAGGACAACGGACTTTGGATCCGTTTATTCTGGTTCGAATCCAGGCTCCGCAGCAGCTCGACTCGCTCCGCTCGCTCATGGTAGAATAATAAATATGAGAAAGATAATTGTCCTCACTTTTCTTACCCTTGACGGCGTTATGCAGGCGCCGGGTGGGTCAAAGGAAGATGCAAGTGGAGGCTTCAAATACGGTGGGTGGTCATTTCCATATTTTGACGAGTTCATGGGCAAGGTCATGGCCAAACAAATGAAGGGTACATATGACTTGCTTCTTGGTCATAAGACATTTGACATCTTTTCCGGATATTGGCCACAACACACTGATGAATGGTCTCAAGTTAACAAAATTACAAAATATGTTGTTTCTAAGACTTTAAAAAACCCTACGTGGGAAAATACGGTTGTTATCAAAGGAAATGTTGTGAGCGAATTAAAAAAGCTCAAAAGATTAAAAGGTTCTAATCTCCAAGTACATGGCAGCGGTAAGCTAATTCAGACATTGCTTGAAAATGATCTGGTAGATGAACTCTGGCTTAAAATATTTCCGGTCACTCTCGGAACAGGAAAAAAGCTGTTCGACAAAGGTACTATTCCTGCTGCATTTACCCTTATCGAGTCCAAAACATCTCCAAGCGGCGTGATCGTTGCCAACTACAAACGCGCGGGAAAAGTCAAAACAGGATCGTTCTAATCCTACACGCTCAACAGTGCTAGTTTTTTATTTATCTTTATAATACTTTCTCCCCTTTAGCTTCTCTGGGAGCAAATCCTCTGAAGTGTACATTTCATACCCTTTCCCGTATCCTAATTCTTTCATGAGTTTTGTGGGAGCATTACGGATTTTAAGTGGGATTGGTTCATTGGGGAATTTTCGGACGTCCTCAAGTGCTTGGAGATATGCATCATATGATTTTCTATCCTTCTTTGCTTTTGCTAGATACACAGTCCCGTGTGCGAGATTGATGGCGCATTCGGGGTACCCTATTGTTTCGCATGCTCTGAAAACTTCATTGGCGACGACTAGTGCAGTTGGTTGTGCCATACCGATATCTTCAGATGCGAAAATGACCATTCTTCGTGCGATAAATTTTGGATCTTCTCCACCTTCGACCATGCGAGCGAGATAATAGAGTGCTGCGTCGACATTTGATGCTCTCATAGATTTGATGTATGAGCTGACAGTGTTGTAGTGCTCATCTGCTTTTTTGTCGTATAGTCCGGCAGAGCGATTTTGAAATACCTCAGCAATGACGTCTTTCGCAATCTTTCTACTTTTATTCATTTGAACGGCAATTTCAAGTGCATTTAACAATATTCTCGCGTCACCACCTGATAGTTGAATGAGCGTATCTCTCGCATCCTCTCCGATTGTTTTCTTCTCTTGACCAAGTCCTAATTTCTTGTCTGACAAGGCTCTCGTAATAAGGCTCGCTAAATCCGCTTCTGAAAGATTTTTCAAGACAAATACCCGGCTTCTTGATAAAAGCGCATTATTTACCTCATATGATGGATTTTCAGTTGTCGCGCCGATGAGGATGATAAGACCGCTCTCCACATGTGGAAGGAGGACATCTTGCTGAGCCTTATTCCACCTATGTATCTCATCGATAAAGAGAATAGTTCGTTTATTCAATACTTGGTTATTTCTTGCAAAATTAACAACTTTTAGCAGATCCTCCTTTCCTGTCGTGACGGCAGAGAACATGTAAAATTCAGAGTTGGTTTCCTGTGCTATGATATTTGCGAGTGTGGTTTTGCCGGTACCTGGCGGCCCCCAAAAAAGCATAGAAAAAAGCTGATCAGTCTCGATCATCTTTCTGATGATTTTTCCTTTTCCGACAAGATGTTCCTGACCAACAAATGTATCTAAGCTTACGGGGCGCATACGAAATGCGAGGTTCATAGCAGATGGATTGTAGCACAGATAATGTAAACCTTTGCTATACTGCAGAGAGCATGAGTTTTAGAGATATAACAATCGAAGACTATAGTATGCTCGTTCCATTTTGGAAAGAGAACTATTTTGTCAACGAACACGATAGTTTTGAACGATTTAAATTATTCCTAGAGAAAAATCCTGGTCTTAGTCTTCTTGCGGAAGACAATGGGAACATAGTTGGGACAGTGCTAGGATCATATGATGGAAGGCGTGGATATATCCAAAAGTTGGTTGTTGACAAGGCGCATCGCAGAAAAGGACTTGGGCAGGAGTTGGTGCGAAGAGTTATAAAAAAACTGCAAACCGTTGGTGTCACCTATATTCCAATAACTGTTGAAAAGAATTTACTACCCTTTTATGAGAAGTGTGGTTTCAGGGTAACTGAGCAAATAGCATTGAATATTAATATTTAATCCTGATATGTCTACTCAGTCCACATCGGGAGTTAACTAGCTTTATACAGTCATTAAGTGAACTTTCTCTGTTATACTGAATAAATGCTCTATGTTTTACTTTTCTTTGTAGAACTCTTTCTTCTCTTTCTCCTCTCCCGCATATTGACCAAAAGCATTTCCTACCTTCTCCACTGGGTTTTACGCAGCAAGGCAATCACCGTATACATTATGGGTATTCTTTTCATGCCGGGGACGCTTGTGCATGAAGTGTCACATTACCTTATGGCGCGTTTTGTCTTTGTTCCGGCTGGGAAATTAGAGCTTGTCCCCCATCTTGACGAACACGGGGTAAAATTGGGGAGTGTTGCTATTGCCAAGACAGACCCGTTCCGTAGAGTCATAATCGGTGTCGCTCCATTTCTTTTTGGTACCGCAATTATTCTTATCACACTATTTTATACGGCGAAAGATGGCATTCCGAATAATCCTTGGCAGATATTTCTTATTGGATATATTGTTTTTGAAATCGGTAACACGATGTTTTCAAGCCGTAAGGACATGGAGGGCGCTTTAGAGTTATTGCTTGCTTTGCTCGTTGTCGGAGTAATCCTCTACTTCATCGGTATTCGCCTGCCAGACATCGATCCAAAGACTGTGCTTCCGTACTGGGTACAAAACATTTTTAAAACAGGCAGCATGTTTCTCCTTGTTCCGCTCATTATCGATGTAGGTATTATAGCTTTGCTGAAAGGAATAATTGCTCCTTTTCATAAGAAGCATTTGTAGTACAATACTTACTTCTATGTCAAAAGAAAATATCATTCTCGGAATCGTCGCTATTGCGATTGTCATTGTTGCATCTCTTTTTATTTTTGGTATGATACCAATAAATACAGCAGACAATGGTACATCCGGCGAGCAATTTAAGAATACAACTACAGGTACTCCGGCAGAAAAAGAAAAAGTAGAAATCGAGGAGATTACAGTCGGTACAGGTAAAGAAGCAAAAAGCGGCGATACGGTCGTTGTTCATTATACTGGTACACTTACGGATGGTACAAAATTTGACAGTTCGGTCGATCGCGGAGAGCCGCTCGAGACAAAAATAGGCGTTGGTGGAGTCATCCAGGGATGGGATCAAGGAATTCCAGGAATGAAAGTCGGTGGGAAAAGAAAATTAACGATCCCTTCATCGCTTGGCTATGGTGATCAAGGTTCAGGGAAAATCCCGCCCAATGCCACTCTTATCTTCGAAGTAGAGTTGCTCGAAGTTAAGTAGCAAAAAGTAACTAGTGACAGATAACTGGTTATTTAAGGGAGGCTTTCACAGGCAATACCATCTCCATCACTATCCAATTTGTCTACATTATTATTTGGGCTGCCGCCTTTTCCTACAAAATATGCTTGGGCCTCAACATGTGTTGCAAAATCCGAACAGTCTTTATCTCCTCCGGAATTATTAGTATTCTGCTGTGGAGTAGTAGAGAGGTTTGAATTCTGGTTTGAAACAGGCGGGCCAGCACAGGCATTGTCTGCCCACAAGCCCAATTTTTTACTCTCCGCATCTTTTTGTGCTTGTTTGTATGCCAACTGATATTTATACGGTGTGTTATATGTATACTCATACGCATAACCTGTCGCGATCATGGTCTTACCGTAATCTGTTGTATCGTTGTTGATAAAAATATACCGGAGTAGCCTCTGATATTTATCTCGGTCTCCCTGGGTTGGGTCTGCTTCTAGCCACACAGTACTACTTGAGTTTGACATATACTCTTTTGCTTTCGCTGACGCTTCTTTACCAAAGCACTCGACAGTTTTGCGTGGATCAACTGTCTCAGGGGTATTAATACCGATAATCCGAATCGTTTCACTATTTCCGTTAAATGAAACAGTGATTGTGTCTCCGTCAACAACTTTTGCGACCGCCGCAATTTGGTGGGACGTTTTGACTATCGGTATGGATTGTTGCGATATTGAAGTAATTGTCGGGGTAGTCCCGGCGCTAGCTACCTCTTGCTTTTTCGTCGGAGAAAACACAGATAGGACTGAATCCTTGTTTGAGGCGTTTTGCTTATTTGTGCTTGAAGATACAGCTGTGATCAATGCCGCTAGAAAGATTACGAGAAGTGATAAAATAATGATGAGCTTTTTTCTATTGCTAAAGAAGTGGGGCATGGTGGTATTATAGCCCAACCCCCTAGCCTTTCGGCTCGGGCGGAAGAAACTCTTCTCCGCCGGTGTCGGCTTTTTCGTATTCTCCGGGGCGGAGCCATTGGACAAAGGTGCAGCCGGTAGCGACTCTTTTCTCTCTATCCCATCCTGCAGTACTGCATTTTTTCATTCGTTTTCCAGCATTGGTCGTGAACAATACCAAAGGCTTGCCGCAAACTGGGCATTCTTCGTCCAGCTTCTCTGTCGTGCCATTGATCCACTCGATATAGTCACACCCCGTTGCTTTTTTTGCTTCTTTATCCCAGACATTCGTTGAGCATTTTTTCATTTTCTTGCCAAAGCGAGTGACTGACAAGACAAGCGGAGATCCACATTTGGGGCATTTCTCATCCAGCTCTTGAGGCTCGACTTCGAGCCATTTGACATAGTCACAGCCAATTGTTTTTCGTTCTGTCGGATCCCACGACCCGGCAGAGCATCGTTGTAGTTTCCTCCCCGTTGCAGTGGTCGTTATATTCGAAAGCGGATTCCCGCACTTCGGACAGACTTCCGGTTCAGTTGCCTTTTTCCCT
>CAZSQB010000053.1:0-6778 GCA_964608945.1 uncultured Gammaproteobacteria bacterium | reverse complement strand
TAGGCGGATAACCCCTCCGAAGCCAGGTACCGTCTGGCACCTGGCGAAGGGGGGTAATTTAAGGCACCACGGCTTTAGCCGTGGGGCTCCATAAGAGGTAAACGGAAATAAAAAGTTGCACCTTTACCTTCCTCGCTTTCTGCCCATATTTTACCATGGTGCCGCTTGACAATTTCGCTGGATATATACAGTCCCAGCCCAAATCCTCCCATGCCGCCTGTTTCCATTTCCGAAACGCGATAGAAGCGGTCAAACACTTTTTTCAGCTTTTCCCTGGGAATACCGATACCAAAATCCTGTACGCTTACCGTAATACTTTTTTTATCTGCCGTGGAGCGGACAATTACTTTGTCTTTGCCCTGAGAGTATTTTATTGCGTTTGAGAGGAGATTGATGACTACCTGGCCGATACGATCCTCATCTCCTACGATTTTCTTCCCGGTCTGACCTTCATTTATGATTTGGTGCGTCTGGGTTGTATACTGAAAGTCAATAATAATTTTTTTCAGCATAGCATCAAAATCGAATTCTTTTTTCGTAAAGATTAACTTTCCCGCCTGAATTTTATTTACATCAAGCAGATCGTTGACAAGTATGGCCAGCTTATCGGTTTGCTTATTGATATTTTCCAGAAAATAGACGTTTGCTTTATCGCCTTGCTGCATGAGTCGTTTTGCTGCAATCTGCGCAAATGCTTTGATTGTCGTGATCGGCGTCTTCAGTTCGTGACTTGCGATGCTCACGAATTCATCACGTCGCCGCTCAAGATCTTTTCGTTCTGAGATATCTCGAGAGATGACTGATGCCCCAATTAATCTCCCTTTTTCATTGCGAATAGACGAAATAGTTATTGATACACTGATTCGTTTCCCATCTTTTCGTATTCGCACTGTTTCGAAATTCTCAATCGGGCGAACGCGTCTGCGAAGCACTTGAGCACTGACGATTTCGTGCTGTTTATCTGGTGGTACAGTAATAGCAATATGCTTTCCGATTGCTTCCTTTGCCGTGAATCCATACAGTTTTTCAGCGCCTTTATTCCAGGTTTTAATAATACCGGGGAGGTCCCGGCTGATGATCGCATCGTCTGATGATGTGACAATTGTCGCAAGCTCCGCAGTCGTTTCTTCCTGGATTTTCCTCCTCGTGATATCGGTAAAGTATATAGAGACTCCCTCTTCAGACGGATAGATATGGTCATCAAACCATGTTTTCAGATATGATGAATAGTACTCCAGCCGCTGCGGCTTCTTCTTTCTTAGCGCCATGATGACCTTTTTGTGAAACGGGGAATTTCTTGCATGAGGGAACACATCCAAAAATTTCTTTCCCAGGAGTTCTTCTTTTGGTTTTTTTAGCAGTTCTTCCGCTTTTTCATTGACATAGGTGTAGCGAAGCTTCCGGTCATAGGAGACAAATGCATCGGAAATGCTTTCAAGCGTACTGCTCAAACTCCGGTTGGCAAAATGAAGCGCTTCGTTGAGAACGCTTATGAGTACCCCCTCCGTGAAGAAAATGAGTATCCCTATGTCCTCGCCAAGACTTATGGATGTAAATGTGTAATAGGGTGCTATGAAGAAATACGCTCCGATAAGCGTTGAGAGTATCGTTGCAAGAAGCCCCGGCCCCAGTCCGCCATACCAGGCGCTGAAAAGCACGGCGAAGATAAAAATCAAAAGCGGTTCGGTAGTGCTCATATATGGATCCAGAAGTACGTGAAGGAGAGTAAAACTTGAAACCGCCAAAAGCGCAAAGCCGTAACGCCGCTGAAATGGCGGCTTTTTCGCTTGAAACGAAAAATTTCTACTGGGGAATCCGAAGATCTGGAAAAAGTGAATGAGAAATTGACGCAAGCGTTGCGACTGATCGGTTATCTGCCGGATTATCAGCAAGAAAGGGGGTTGTTTTTTTGTTTCTGATCGTCTCCGATGTGTCTTCATCTTTTCTGCCACAAAAAAAGGCAGCGTTTGATTGTAAACTAAACAGGAGATTGATGCAAGGAAAAAAGTTACTAACTCACCTTACGCACTGTCATTCCCGCGTAGGCGGGAATCCAGAACGTTATTTGTATAGATTCCCATTTTCATGGGAATGACCAAGGGAAGTATTGCGTAACATGAGTTACTAAATCTCGGGTTGCTTTGGGGTAAAGTCAGTGAATACTTGTGCGCGAGCCTGAGGAACAAGGCTAGAGAAGAGGATCATTGATGCGAGAAATGTTGTGAGGAGGGATACGACGCGTCGTATATTTCTCCTCATAAAAAGACGAGTAGTGTAGCAAATAGGGGACTATAGGTCAAGGTTTGTAGAGCAATTTACGATATATCAATAAAAGCAGCTAATCTATCTGATCGATCAGAATGGCGAAGTCTGTGCAGCGCAAATCTGTGAATTTGTGAAATTGTGTAAGGGGAATAGTGTAGTCTTTCTGCGATCATTTTTGTCGTTTCTCTTTCTCTTCCAATACCATAGTAAGACCGGATAACCTCTTGTTCTCTATCTGTTAAGGAAGCAAGAGACAAATCGATGCTCTGTCGTAATCCGGCAAGATACCCAGCAAAAACTAACTCTGACTCTCTGGAGTCATCTGCTGGAATGGCTATATCTACTGTTTCCTCTATCGGCTCGAGTGTGTCTGGATCAACGTGACCCGTAAAAACAGTGTATTCTATTGGAAGATATTGCATATTAAGGAATATTTCTCCTGCCCTACGTATCGCGTCTTCTGGTAATTCTTCCTTCTTTTCTGCCCGTGTTCTCTTTTTTTGCTCTCGCAATGCGACAAGTTCGCTAACAAGCTCAGCTAAGCCTGGTTCTCTCCCTGTTCGTTGCATGAATGCAAACTCAGCGTCAGGAAAAGCAGAAAGAACCGCCTGTACATTTGGCGGGACATCAAAAGGTGTGGTAATGCCTGTAGTAACGTTCGAAATACCGGTACCAACGCCCTTATTTGCTTCAGGATTTCTCATGAAGGGATTATATAAAAAAAAGTGAACAAAACTCAACTATAGGGTGTAAACAGGGTTTATTAACGCCTGTGCTATAATACTCAAATCTTAAGGAGGACAGGAAAAAATGTGTATCTATTCAGTTTTTACCAGCACACTGTCATCGCGAGGCTACGAAGTAGCCGTGGCGATCTCATGAGATTGCTTCGCTACCTGCCTGCCGGCAGGCAGGCGCTCGCAATGACAATCCACTGGGAAATACTGAATACGAACAAAAATGTAGGGTTGTAGGGTGAGGGAATTACTTAGGGGATTTCTTTATCAATGTTTGGTTAAATGGCGAATTGATTTCGTTGTAATCCCGGTCGAGTTGTTTTAACTGATTGTCGTTGACGAGTAAATATATTTGTTCTGTATCAGTTTCAGGATCAAGCGAGATACCTTTTCCTTTGAATATTTGCCCATCAGTCTTTTTGACATCGTGATTTTCCCATGAGCCCCATTTCCCCTTCTGAATAAAAGGTTGAGTGCTTTTGCCAAGATATGTCATCTGCGATTCATACGAGCCATCAGGATTAAGTGTAAGAACCATATCAATTCCTTCACAATCTGCACAGGGGAGTTTGCCTTCATAGACTCCTGCAAGCGAAGCTGGGTTGATGAGCGTTATTGTTTTATCACCTGCTTTGGGTATAGCTTGTGATTCGGTTGGAGCTGTGGCTTTATTTTTGTGGAAAAAGAGATATCCGACGGTCAAGACGAGAATAGTGAAGACGGCGATAAGGGCTTTTTGCAGCGAACTCATAACACAAACTGTACGTCTTTCTGGTCGTGTTGTCAATACATTCGATTGGGATATTGCACGGTTCGAATTCGAAGACGTAAAATAATACTATGCGAAGATTCTTAAGGCTGCCAAAAAATCAAATGCTCATTGTCTTGACGGCATTGCTTATTGCAGCAACGGCGCATCTAGGCCCCCAAGCTGCTCTATCTCTCTTGCTGTTATGTCTTGGGTTTACAATGCTCTCTGACCTGCTCTGCACGTTTGTCAAAGTAAGAAAATTCATTTTCCCACACTCTGCAATCGTTACCGGTTTGATCCTAACACTTATTATCGACCCACAAGCTACCTGGTATCAAATAGCCGTCATTGCAGCTGCCGCCATGGCAATAAAAAACTTTCTCAGGCCGGCAAGGCGACATATTTTCAATCCGGCAGCATCAGGATTGGCGGTTGGCTGGTTACTGTTTGGCATCTATCCGTCCTGGTGGGCGCCAACACCGTATGGAGGAAATATGTTGAGTCCGGAAAATATTGTTATTTTTGCCGTCGTGTTATGTGCTGCCTATGTTTCATGTTACCGACTTGCCCGCTATAGAACAGTCGTAGCCTACCTGATAGCCTACGTGATTTTCTTGCAATTATTCGGTCAATCGGCATCGTTCACGACATCGGTAGCAGCCATTCTTAATCCGGGAACGCTTTTCTATGCGTTGGTAATGCTCGTTGAGCCGATGACCTGCCCAAATAGCAAAATAAGCCAACTACTCTACGGAACATTCGTCGCCGCGACCACAGTGCTTCTGGTATTTATCGGAGGAAAAGTAAGCTTCCCGCTCTTTGATGCATCCCTCACTGCACTCCTTCTGGGAAATCTACTGTTCTTCAAGTTCAGGTAAAAAAGATAATTCAGCTCTTGAGAAATATATCCGCAGTCGTTACATAGTGATTACCATATCATCGACTGCGGCAACTGTATTCTTGAATATCTTTTTTGCTTTCTCTTCCGCTTCTTTCCTGCTTTGCATGGTCCGATAATCCGTCGGACTGAAGTGAGTAAGAATAAGCCTCTTCACATTCGCATCTCTTGCAATACTTGCAGCCTGCGTTGCATCGGTATGCCCCCAAATATCATGTGCATTCGGTTTTCTGAGTGAACACTCATGGATAAGCAGGTCTGCATCTTTAGCAAGAGCTATGCTTTTTTCCGTCTGTCCGCAGTCTCCTGAATAGGCTATTGTTTTTCCTTCAAGTGTTATCCGATAGCCATGGTCTCTGTAGGCATGAAACTGCTCGATAATTGCGGCTTTAAAGGGAAGTGCGTGTGATCCTTCTGATAATTCATGGAGCCGCACTTGTGTTTTGAGATTTTTGATATTTTGCGGACTTGGTTTGTAACCGATAGTATATGGTGGACTGACAAGTGTCTCAAAATCCTTTTTTCTGCCCATTGCCATATAGATATTGATACCTTGTGGGAATGAAAATTTCGGTAGCGTATGGAATCCTGCGACATGGTCAAGGTGGAAATGGCTGATAAAAAGAGATACTGGTTTGTCCTGCGTAATATATTTGTCAAGCTTGTAAATCCCGTTCCCGGCATCAAAGACTACATAGTGGTCTTTACTGTCTATAAGGACGCAGGGAGTGTTGCCGTTTTCATTGGTATACCAGCCATTGGTTCCTAAGAAAATAATTTTCACTGCAGAGCAATCATACTGCTTCATTCTTTATTTTGCAATGTTTTCTCATTTATGGCTTGATGACGAGCGAGGCTGAGACAACCAAGAATATGCCGATTGCATTGAGGATAAAAGAGATCAGTAAGAATTGATAGGTTTTCATTTTTGAAATCCCCATGAGACTTACTCCTATTTCATCGGGAAAAGGGGAGGCGATAATGATTGCGCCAATGACAGGTAATGTCCAGCCAAAGTACTTTGAATGCAGCAGTTTAGTGAAATGATGGTTGCCATCGATGTGGTCGTAAATATTCTTTAGCTCTTCCGTAAGGTTATTTTTGATAAAACGAAAGATAGTAAAATCCCCAACCACCGCACCCAATCCTGCAATAATACCGATTTCTATCGGTGACAATCTCTCGGCCAGGACCAATAAAATCACTGCCCCTGTCGCAACGGTAAATGTAGAAACAAATAAAGCACCGGCAAGAAAAGCACCAAGGTACCCTAAATTACCCAAATGCAGGAGGAATGCATGAAATCCCTCAAATTGGGAAAGAAAAATAGCAAAAAGAATTGAAATAAAGAAAAGAGTGAGGTTCTTGTATTTCCACTGCTTCCAATAGGTCATACAAAGAGTATAACAAAATTCAAGCCTATGAGGAGCTTGAGACTAGAAAAACAGGTACCACATGCGATACCTGCCTCAGTCGCATTCGTTTCCTGGCATAGCCAGGCTCCGAATGGTGCCTGGCAGATACTTATTGAAGAATTACGAATATTCTATTGTTTTACTCAACAAAAAACAAAAACAACAAACGTCTCAGAAAGAACTCGAATTGCATTATCGCGAATTTGCTACTTGACATACGTATTACGTATGATATAATGTGTTTATGCAAAGAATAAGTGTCCATATCTCTGATGAAACGAAACAAAGAATTGATCTGGTAGCAAAAGCTAAAAATAAGGTCGAGTCCGAATTGATTCGGGAAGCTATAGATGCAGGTTTAAAAGTTATTTATCCGAAATCCAGTTCTGCAAAAGCTTTGGTTGATTTAGCTAAGATGGCTAAAGGATTACCCTTTGATCCCAAAGAACCGACAGATGTATCCAAAAATTTGGATTACTATGCCTGGGGAGGAAAAAAGAAAGATGAATAATAAAATAGCTGTTGGTGATGCAGATTCTTTGGTTGCTTTGGCTGATGAGAAAGATGCGAATCATAATAAAGCTCAAAAAGTAAGTGAGTGGTTATTGACCAAAGGATATCAGGTTGTTTTCCCTAACACAGCTATTTTGGAAGCGATCACAGCCTTAAAAAGGGGAAAAAACCTTCCAGAAAAAGCTCACCTTATAAACAG
>CAZSQB010000052.1:0-6986 GCA_964608945.1 uncultured Gammaproteobacteria bacterium | reverse complement strand
ATTGTCGATCGTATTCCTGGTGCACCCAACCACAACGGCGGCAGGATTAAATTTGACCCGGACGGAATGTTATATATCGGTACAGGTGACGCGCAAGATCCATCTCAGGCACAGAATACCCAAACGCTTGGCGGAAAAATTCTGCGAGTAACCGATGAAGGCAAACCCGCCCCGGGAAATCCATTTGGCAATCCTGTGTACTCATATGGTCATCGCAATGTACAAGGACTAGCATGGGACGCGAGTGGGGCACTCTGGGCAACAGAGCACGGCAGTTCAGCACAAGATGAGGTAAATTTGGTTGAAGTCGGGAAGAATTACGGTTGGCCGGTTATTCAAGGCAATGAAACACGATTGGGTATGGTGACGCCTGTTGCAAACTCAGGTCCCGATACAACCTGGGCGCCAGCGGGTGCGGCGTTCGTAGGAAACTCACTATTTTTCGCCGGACTTCGTGGACAAACACTCTACGAAGCAGTGGTTCAAAACAATGAAATAGTTGAGGTAAAAGAACATTTCGCAGAGGAGTACGGACGGATTCGCGAAGTAATCCTCGGACCGGACGGACTGCTCTACATCACGACAAGCAATTTGGATAGCCGGGGAGACCCAAATAAAGGGGATGACAAGATAATCCGTGTTAATCCCGCAAAACTGTGAGCCGAATATATCAGAAATGTGACTCTATTGACTACAATATTAATAAGTATTAAGCTTAAGGCATGGAAATACGGATGGATGAGACGAGAATTGTTCCCGCAAACCATGAAGCTCCGGCTTTAAACCCAAAAGTACCAGAAGCCTTACGATACGATGCTTATTATAAAGCGGGTGGATTTTTAAAAAAGGATGAATATACTAAGGTTATTGATGCAGGTACGGGTGCCATGAATGGAGAAGCCAAGGAGCTTCTAGCTGTTCACATGAAACAAGCTGAAGTATTAGCAAAAAATGCTGGATTACCACCAGATCTGGCTCAACCTGCAGCTATTTATTATGCTGTTTTAAGAGAAGCAAAAAAATACGGTCTAAATCCCGATTTGGTTCCAACTAGTGATCAAGAAGTTTTTGCTCAAGCTTTACTTATAACCCAAGGAGAAGCTTACCGTGATTATATAAGTAAATTTCCACATATCTTCAATGCGCGAAAATAAACTCTCCTCGTCAACTCACTTCAATAATAATCACAATAGTTTACAACAAACCCTAAAGGATCTACGAGATCTTCCAACTTGTCGATTTGTGAGCCGTGAGGGACTCGAACCCCCAACCAATACCTTAAGAGGGTACTGCTCTACCATTGAGCTAACGGCCCAGACGTAATTCAAAGTTCAAAGTGAAAAATTCAAATTTTAAACTCTCAACTGCAACTTTGCGCTTTTAATTTTGAACTATAAACTTCCCTGGCACGCCTGGAGGGAATTGAACCCCCGACCCCTTCGTCCGAAGCGAAGTGCTCTAATCCGCTGAGCTACAGGCGCATCAGGGTTAATTCTAACAAACGCGGGCAGTTAATTCAACGAGCTTAGCCTGAAAACAAGCCCATAATATATTTGCCTTTTACCTGAGTATTTTGTACAATGGTTATTAACGCGGTTGTAATAGCCATTTTTTTATACGTATGGAGCAAATTAAGCGGTTTTTACATAGAACTCGACGCGGGTTGCAACAAGTCCCACATAAAAAACATTACATTGAGTTTGTCACTGCATCGCTTTCAGTTCCCGTACTTCTAACCGTTATTATTCTCAATTTCAACAGCCTCAAGGCAAAAGACGACGGCGAAAAACAAGTACAAGATACAAGACCCATAATAGTTACGGTTCCGGTTGAAAAAGATACAAGAAGGGATGAACCGACACCTTTGCCAAGCCAAGCAGTCTGTAAAAGGGAAATTGGCCCAGTGAGTATCACTTCGCCTGAAGAGGGAGAAGTCGTTACAGAGAATCCTGTAACGTTATCGCTTAGCCATGACGATGAGACATACTGTGCAATCGTATGGTCATATAGAGTAAATGAAGGAAGATGGTCTGAGTACGGTGACAATACAGTTGCGCTCTACAATCCTCCAAAGGGACAAGTGAAAATAGAGGTTCGTGTCAGGAGCACTGTTTCAAAAGAAGAGAAGCGAATTATCCGAACATTTACCAACCAACCTGAAGAAACGCCTCCGCCTACATCTAGTGCCACGACTCCGTCTCCCACGCCAACGAATTAATTTTATACTAACTTTTTCTTTAGATACTGTACAATAGAGTAGTGAAATCTAAGGTTTTTACTGTTATTAAATTTCTCTTTGGCTGGCCTCTTTCGCTCGTCGCGCTCTTTTTTATCATCAAACTTATTCTGCCTGAGTGGGGAAATATTCAGGATCACATCGCGCATATCAACGTGCCGCTTCTTGTTGTCGCGATTTTATGCTTTGTCGCCTATTATTTCTTACGCTGCTTTGTATGGCAGATTATTCTCAAGGCGTACAATTACGGTATTCCTTTTAAGGAAACCTCATTTCTCTGGGCGATTTCTGAGGTAAATCGGTATATACCAGGAAATATATGGTCATTCTTGGGGAGAACGATGCTGTTCTCGAGAAAAGAAGTAGCAAAAAAAGACATTGCTTCTTCGCTTTTGGTTGAAGCGCAATTTATTATTCTTGGCGTCTCGGGTATTTCTCTACTGGGTGCACATTTCCTTATCGATCAATTTTTGCCCACCCTTCCGTACAAAGACATATTCATTTTTCTCCTCTATGGTGGGGTCTTTATGCTTGGGGTTCTGTACGTATTTCAATCAGAAATCTTGCTCCTTCTTGGCAAAAGGCCGAAAGGATACCTAAGGCACGTACTGCCTGGATTCGATTCCGGCGTGCAATTGCGCTTACTTGCCGTGAGCCTCGCAGCTTTTTTCTTTTTTGGCCTTGGGTATTATTTCGCAATCACATCAATTTTTTTCCTCACTCCTGAGCTTCTTTTTTCCTTTGTCGGCGTGTTCGTCTTTTCGCTTCTTATCGGCTATGCATCGCTCCTCACACCAACCGGCCTTGGCGTTCGTGAAGGAGTGATCACACTTGCCCTAGGAGAGGTTATTGGCGTTTCCACAGCTGGGTTTGCAGCTATTTTTGCCAGAATTGTACTTATTGTCTCAGAGATTATTTTTATTAGCGTTACCTTTCTTTGGGAAAAAACAAGAAGTAGATTTTTCCACCGTATAGAGTCGTTTGCTGTTGAGCATAAGCACGAAATGGTACTTTTCGCGCTAACGCTTCTTTTTCTTGTGTATTTTACAGACGTTAGTTTTCTTCGTCACGATAATTTTTACACTGGGAGATTTGACCTTGGGAATATGGCTCAGACAGTCTGGAATACAAGCCAGGGTCGTATCTTTGAGATGACCAATCCTAACGGTACTGATGTATTGTCCCGCCTTGCATTTCATGCTGATTTTATTCTGATCCTTTTTGCTCCGTTGTATGCGCTTTGGTCAGACCCAAAGCTATTACTTCTTATTCAGGCCATTGTTGTTTCTATCGGGGGAGTAGTAATTTACTATATTGCTCACAACGTGTTGCGGAGTAAATCGCTTGCCTTGCTTTTTGCCTTGCTTTATTTTATTAACCCAAGCGTTGAGAGAGCAACCATCTATGACTTTCATGCCGTTGTGCTTGCGACAACACTCTTACTTGCAGCTGTGTATTTCTTGCGGAATAGAAAATTTGGTTGGTTCTTGGCAATGTCACTCCTCGCTGCCATAACCAAGGAACAGGTGTGGTTTATCGTTGGATTATTTGGCATCTTGGCTGCAGTTCGGTACAGGCAGTGGGCCTTTGGGCTAGCACTCTTTGTTGTGTCTTTTGGGATGTTTTATTTTCTTATCTGGCATGCGATTCCCACTGCTTCAGGATCGGCCTATTTTGCGCTCTCTTATTATAACGATGCAGGTGATAACCCATCATTGCTCCTTAAAAACACAATTTTTACACCTGATAAGACGCTGGCAAAGGCGACAGACCAGGCGAGAGTTGATTACTACAAGCAACTTCTCCTACCTTTGTCATATTTGCCGCTTGCTTTCCCGATTTACTTGCTATTTGCGTTACCTGACATATTCATAAATGTCCTCAGTGATAAACCGCATTTGCACCAGATTTATTATCAATATACAGCTGTCATCACGCCGTTTCTTTTTCTTGCAGCCATTTTTGGCTTGCGACAGATCAGACAGCAATACCCGATAATTCCTACGAATTTTTTTGTTGGCGCGATGCTTGTCACGGGGCTGTACGCAGCCTACCTCTATGGTCCACTGCCTGGAGCAAGAGAGGCAAACGTAGAGATGTTTACAAAAACGGTTGCCGACAAGCAGACGATTCAAGCGTATCTTTCCCGCATACCCGAGGGCGCGAGCGTTGCAGCAAGTAACAATCTTGGTGCACACCTTGCGCATCGGGCAAATCTCTTTACCATACCAGTTGGTCTTCATGAGGCAGAGTATGTCGCATTTTTACTTAACGACAAAGGTGCACAACCATCTCTCCCAGCACAGCGACAAATGGCTGAAGAGTTAAAAATAAACCCTTCATACAGCCTGATGTATCAGCAGGATGATTTTGTCTTGTTTAAAAAAATCAATGACTAAGGCTTGCGAAAATCTTATCTGATCGATACGATAATAGGGCATGATGCAGATTGTCAAAGCAGATGGTACAGTAGAACCATTTAGTGAAGAAAAAGTTTTACGTTCAATAAAGCGTGCTGGTATTCCGCGCGAGCTTCAGCTTAAGGTGTTAAGTCACGTCAAAGAAAAGCTCCATGATCAGATGGAGACATGGGAGGTATACCACCACATTACAGAGTTTTTGGGAAAATCACCGTACCCGTATAGCAAGTCGCGCTATAGTCTTAAGCAGGCAATCATGCTCCTTGGTCCGACTGGATATCCATTTGAGGACTATGTAGCAAAAATCCTTTCAGCACGTGGGTATACAACAGATGTCAGGCAAATACTCCGTGGAAAATGCGTCATGCACGAGGTAGATGTGGTCGCACGGCCAAAAGACGCGAGTATGACTATTATGGTTGAGGCTAAATTTCATAATAGCCCTGGTGCTCGGTCAGATGTGCACGTGAGTATGTACACAAAAGGACGGTTCGATGATCTCAAAGAAAAGTATAATTTTCATGAAGCATGGCTTGTGACCAACACCAAAGCAACAATCGATGCTGTTAATTATGCACAATGCGTCGGGATGAAGGTAATAAGCTGGAGTTATCCTGAGGAGGGGAGTCTGCGAGATCTCATTGAGACGTCCGGTCTTTATCCAATTACCATGCTTACAAACCTCTCATCCAACGACAAATTTCGCTTGCTGCAAAATCATATTGTGCTCTGCGGAGATATTGTCAATAATCCTGCTGCGCTTGATACCCTTCGCATGCCGCCTGAGCAAAGGAAAAACATACTAGATGAGGTGAGCTTTGTCTGCAAGCCTTTGCCAGAAAACTCAAACAATAGCAAAACTAATCTGACAGAGGCCCTGTAGCTAGCTTCAGGCGTTCGTATTTGTCTGCCATGTAACCGTTGGGGACCGTGGTGAGTTTATCCGCATAGAGCAAAAAGCCGTTGCGGATCGTGTGGTCGCCAAATTTTTCGTTGATGCTATCTATGACGCGGATAAGCTTCCCCCACTGCCTGTCTTGATCCAGAAGCGGAGAAGGCGCCATGTCTTCGTCAATAAGGCTTGCTGCCCATACGCTGATCTGACGCACGTATCCGTCAGAGGGTATTCTCCCAATTGAGGCAAGGCATGCGTAAAACAAATCCCGCCCAGTCGAAAGGCGGGTTATATACGTTTTCCGTCCGTGGATAGCGTGGGTTCCACGAAGTGACAAACCAACAGTTCGTGCTTTTTTGCTGAGTCTTCGGAGCTTAATACCTACTTCTTCGCAGAGTTCATACACTTCCTGTAAGACAATCCTCTTGTCATACTCGTTGTGGGGGAGGCAGAAATTCCTGCCGACTGATTTTGTCTCTGTTGTTCTTGTAAATGATACAACCATCGTGCTATCAACACCCATGCCTATATTTTTCAAAACATGGCCTTCTACATCCCCAAACTCTGCAATGAGTGCTGATAACGGCGCTTTCCGGAGTTGAAGAAGAGTATAGATACCCATCGCTTGTAAGCGTACTTTTATCCGCTCACCGATACCGCACACATCAGTAAGTTTAGCGACCTTGTAGAACTGCTCTACTTGATGAGGTTTTATCTCGACAACGCCATTTGGTTTCTTAAGACCTGATGCGAGCTTGGAGAGTAATTTATTGTGAGAGATGCCAATTGAGACTGTACTATACTCACCTATCTCTGTTTTAATACGCTTCTTCAGCTCGATAATCAACGAATATACGCCGCCGAAAAGATGTGCGGTGAGTGTTATATCCATAAAAAGCTCATCAATTGAGAAGACTTCGACGTATGGGGAATAGTCTTTGCAAATACTGATAAACTTTTTGCTTATTTCCCAGTATTTGACGAAGTCAGCTGGTGCAAGCGCTATATTTGGGCAGATTTTGCGTGCGTCGTGAACGCGGCTTCCGGTGCCGATACCTAAACGCTTGGCTTCGCGGGAGGAGGCGATGATGCAATTTCTGCCATTGGTGGCGGTGACACCAAGAGGACGATTGCGAAACTCAGGATGAGCCTGCTGCTCAACGCTGGCGAAAAAAGAATCAAAATCTATGTGGAGGATAATGCGCTTCATACGTTGTATGTTAGAGGTTAATAGGTAATGAAACCGGTATCGTTTAGGGGTAAGGTGATCCGTCAAAACCTCAACCCTAACCTCCTCACCATACTGGCATCCTAGCCTTACATTACTAAACTTTAATTCAATATCCAAAACGCGTACATTTTTAAGATCTTCTTAATGAGGGGCAGAATCATGTCATTAGATTAACAGAAAAATATGGAAAAATAAATAGAATAA
>CAZSQB010000051.1:0-7349 GCA_964608945.1 uncultured Gammaproteobacteria bacterium | reverse complement strand
AAAGAAAGAATATGAGATCCCTCGTAGAGTTCTCATGCAGTCATTCTTCGAAGAACTGATATCTCACCCTGTTAAAACAACTCTTTTGGTTGGGATAGTTTTACTACTTCGAATAAAAAGGCAAAAAGCTTCCGTTGTTTCGGATCCTGTTTGGAAAGTAGATATTTCAACAAAGAGGATAGGTAGGTAAATATATGAAAAATGAACAACCATTAAATTTATCTAGATTAATATTTTCCAGTATATTAAACCTTTTTTTTGGTTTCCTAAACTCTAACCAAAAGATTACTTTCCCCGATCAAATAGGTGAATATAAATTTATAAAACAAATAAACATAACAAAAAGAAATAGTAAGGGAAACAAAATGTTTTTTTATGCACTGTATCAAAATTCTAAGGGCCAAAAAGCTTTCGCTAAAATATGGAGCGGAAGATTAAAAAACCTCAATTATTATACTTTGAGAAATGAAACTATTATATATATGGTTTTGAATAGGGTTGTTAGAAGAATCGGCAAGTCAATGCCAAAGCAATTTGAAGATATCATTATACCTCAGTTTATTGCAAAGCTAGAAACAAAGAATTCTTTAACTCTTCTTACAGAATTTATTGAAAGCACACAAGCGTCCAAAATCAAATCCAAAAAGCAATTTGAAATTTATTTGAAAACTGTTGATTTTTTGAATCTGCTAGGCGAGAGACTTTCAACGAAAGAGAAAGAACAAATTGCAAAACGCGATGCTAAAGCCATCACACTTCTCTATTTTCCCATTTTATCAAAAGCAATATTGATACATCCACGAGCTCTTTTTAGTCTTCTCTTAGGTGTGCCCATCTTTTTACAGTCTATACCAGCGCTTTTAAAAACAAACGAAACAACACTTAACCACCGTGATCTGCACTTAGAAAACATAGTAGTGTCAAAAAACAAAATCGCCATAATGGACTTGCAATTTTGTCTTTTCTCAAATCCGCTTTATGACCGGTTGATAACTTTGAGAATACACTGGACAGACAAAGAATTTCGCCAAAGGCTCCTTGAAAAAATTAGAAATTTTTATGGCACAAATAAGGATTCCGACATTCTTATAAGAGGTTTAATGGTACATTCGGCGACATTGAGTTTAACCGAGAGCGTTTATACAAAATTATTCACAAAGAAATTTATTGACTATTTAAATTTTGCAATAAAACCAAACTTTTAAGCTTAACAAATATGAATAGCAAAAAACTTACTGTAACAATTGGAATACCTGTTTATAATGAGGAAAAAAATATAAGATTTCTTCTTGAATCCATTCTTGAACAAAATGAAAAAGGATATAAACTGGAAAAGATTTTAATTATTTCTGATGGGAGTACAGATAACACAGTCCGTTTTGTTAAACAATTACAAAACAATATAATTACCATTATTAATGGTAAAAAGAGATTGGGAAAAGCAATTAGGTTTAACTATCTATTAAAGAAAAATACTAGTGATATTCTCATTCAACTTGATGGTGATGTAGTTCTTAAAAATAAAAACACAATAAAAAAAATTATAAAACCTTTCTTAAAAGACCCAAGTATAGCTATTGTTAACGGATCTGTACAACCGGTATTTCCTACCACATTTGTGGAGCGATTATCGTATTTTGGTTTTGAAATCTGGCAGGAGTCAAAAAGAATTTTGGGAAAGAAAGCAGATAGATATAGAAGTATTGGCCAAATTAGAGCATTTTCTAAAGAATTCACAAAACATTTTTATCTACCTAGGGGAACTGATCATTTTGAGGACATATACGGTTTTTATTATGCCATATCTAATGGATGGAAAATGGTTAGCGTTTCAGATGCGATAGTATTATATAGACTTGCATCGAGTTTTAAGGATTACATCAACCAGATGGTCAGACATCTTCAGCCACATAACGAACTAGAAAAACATTTTGACAAAGAAATATTAGAGAGATATGAAACAATTTCTATGAAATTAAAACTTCAAGTACTTATGAGATTAGCACAAAAAACCAGAATAGATATTGTAATTTGCTTTTGTTTATTACAGGGCATTACTTATTGTTTTTCTACTTTCACTAAAGTAGATAATATTTGGAATATTTCTGAGACAACAAAAAAAAGAATAGAAAAAGTAAAAAGCCTAAATACATCTCACGGCATTTTAGCTTATATATACTCAAACTTTGAAAATTTAACGATTTATTAAATATGAAAAAATTCATAAAATTATTTTTAATATTCTTATTTTGTTCAGTTATATTGGGCTTATCTCTTCGTGGAATTTCGGGAAATCCCACGAGTTCTGTAATAAACCAACCTCATTGGAAAGAAAATGGGCCGTTAGAACTTTCTCCTGAGCGTGGGAGGTTTGTCCTGACCTATTCTCTTATTGAAGACAGGTCATTCACTTTTTCTATTCCCCTCGCTCGGTTCGCAACACCGGATGTAGGGTATGTAGATGATAAGTATGTCTCGCTTTTCGCACCGGGTGTTTCTTTTATCGTCATGCCAGGCTATGTTCTGGGAAAGCTCTTGGGAGCCTCGCAGGTTGGCACGTTTGCAGTAATTAGTATCTTTGCGCTCCTCAACACGCTACTTATTCGGTCGATTGCTCTGCGATTAGGTGCTAGTTCGATTGCTGCAGTACTTGGAGCATTTACGTTTCTATTTGCATCACCAGCGTTTGCTTACGCAGTGACACTCTACCAGCATCACATATCAACGTTTCTGATTCTCGCGAGCTTATACTTGTTGCTCAAGTGGAACAACGTTTGGTCGCTTGCGCTAATTTGGTTTCTCATAGCTCTCTCGATTCCGGTCGATTATCCTAATCTTTTTCTCATGGCGCCAATTGGCATCGCTGCCGGGCTTCGCTTTTTTCAGGTTACAAATCGCCTCGCTAGCTACAACATTCAGTTTTCATTCCTCAGGCTTCTCAGTCTCATCGCCGTTTTGGCTCCACTTCTTTTCTTCTTCTGGTTTAATGCAAACTCGTATGAGAATCCACTACAACTTTCAGGAACGGTCTCTTCTGCAAAAGCTATAGATGAGAATGGGCTCCCGACGACCCCAGTGGATGCTGGTACTCAGGACGTGGAGCATCTTCTTGACCCAACCAAGCAGAAAAAGTCATCACTTGCCTTTTTCCAAACCAGGAACCTAGCTCACGGCATGGCTACTCATCTTCTCAATCGCGATCGCGGCATCCTGTGGTACTCACCCATTATCTTTTTGAGTATTGTTGGAGCATTTTTCCTTTACAGGAGAAACAGAAAAATTCTTGCCATACTGGCTGGTATTATCGGTGTTAACTTCGTTCTTTACTCTCTTTGGAGTGATCCGTACGGAGGATGGGCATTTGGTTCCCGATACCTTATCCCAACCTATGCCGTCTCCGCAATATTACTTGCAATCGCATTAACAAAATGGGGTAGAAAAATATCGTTTGTAGCCCTTTTTACCCTCCTTTTCGTATACTCTATCAGCATCAATACCGTTGGCGCGATAACCTCAAGCAGAAATCCTCCCAAAGCTGAGGTTTTGGGACTGGAGAAGTTGTCAGGAAGAGAGGAAAAGTACAGTTTTGACAGGAATTTTCAATTCCTCGAAACAACCGGAAGCAAGTCGTTTGTCTATCAGACATTTGCCTATAAATTCGTTGACGCAAGAACTTTCTATCTTCTCCTCGTTGGCGCGATAGGGAGCGTGGGTACGGCACTTATTATAGAAACAATTCGTAAAAAGGAGATAGTATGGTAAGTTTCTCTCTTCGCACGTTGACTCTCTCTGTCTCAATGAGCGCGGAACGATTGAAAAGAATAGTCGGCTTTTTTGAAAAGCATGCCACTCTTTTTCTTATTGCGATCCTTAGCGCTATCTCGGTATTTGCATTTCTTTACTACCTGGACAATGGGCTTGGTCTGGCGTACAACGATGCGAGGTCACATCTTGATATCGGTCGACGTGTGGTTGAAGGGCTTAAGCCTGGTCTTGCACAGATCGGATCGGTCTGGTTGCCTCTTCCCCACTTTTTGATGGTACCCACAATCTGGAGTGATTTCATGTGGCATACGGGGCTTGCGGGTGCAATCCAGTCAATGCTGTCATTTTTGGCAACCGGAATGCTAATCTACCTTTTTTTGAAAAAATTAGGTGTCGGATTGTTAGGCAGACTGGTCGGTGTTTTTGTCTTCGTCGCCAATATAAATATTCTTTATCTTCAGTCAACCGCCATGACTGAGCTTTTGCTTCTGGCTACGATGACAGCGGCGGCGTATGAATTGATAGTCTGGCACAAAGATGAAAAACTACTCAATTTAATAAAAGCGTCAGTCTGGGTCATGCTATCGACACTCATCCGCTATGAAGGCTGGTTTTTGCTTTTTGTCGCAACCCTTTTAGTGATGTTTCACACAATGCGAAAGAGAAATTTTAGAATGACCGAAGGGGTAACGCTGGTGTTTCTCACTCTCGCTTCATTTGGTATCGTTCTATGGCTTGCCTGGAACCTTCTCATATTCAAGGACCCTTTTTATTTTGCTTTTGGTCCATTCTCAGCTTACGCACAACAGGAACAGCTCGATCAGGCAGGGGTACTCGCAACCAAAAATAATATCGTCTTATCCACGAAAGTATATTTGTACGCGCTCGCGTATAATTCGTATGCCTTTTCGCTGGTTTTGGGACTTATCGGTCTTATTGTCTTTTTGAAAGATAAGACGGTTGCTGCAAGCGTTCGGATCTCAAGCCTTGCCTTACTCGCTCCACTCTTTTATAACATTTTGGCGCTCTTTTTGGGATTCTCCGTGCTTTTTATTCAGGGGTTTTTCGGCGGTACATGGTTTAATGCACGCTATGGCATTATGATGATGCCCACAATCGCTATTTTCATAGGGTTTCTCGTCCACAAAGCAAAAGAACTACGGTATGTCGTCATAGGTTTGCTACTTCTTACTACTTTTTTCGCCTTTGTCAACGGTGATGCGGTCACCATTGATGATGCGCGTGTTGGATCAAGTCAGAAAAATGTGAGCGAGGTATCTGGCTGGTTGAGCCGGAACGCAAAGGATAAAGACGGCTTTGTCCTTATCTCCGCCGCTTCCCACGACGCTATCATCTTCTCATCGGGGTTGCCGATGAAGAAATTTATTCATGAAGGAACCGGTGCATACTGGGAGAGCGCGACAACAAGCCCTGATCGCTGGGCGCGTTGGATTATCATGCGTACCAATGATGACAATGATCTGACTTTCCGATCCGTCAAGAAAACAACAGGGTTTGCCAAGTATGACAAGGTCCAGTCATTCCCGTTTGCCGACATTTACGAAATAAAACCAGAGTATCTTTCTCAGCTTGAGACAAAACCGGTACTTCCCAAACAGAAATAATATGAAAAATAAACGTTTTTTTGTCTTACTCACAGCAGTCGTCGCTTTATTCACAATCGCTCTGTACGTCAGGGTTAAGCAGAATTCTTATGATACTGCATCCGAGGAGAAACGATTGTGGCAGGTGCAGTCAATTGACACGATGAAATACTCAAGAGACCTTTCAAGAGATAAGCTTGGGGATCCGACTTTTGACCTTACGATTCATCAGATGATGAAGCAAATTGCGGCAACAGGTGCGACGCATGTCGCGATAGCGACGCCGTATGACGATGAATTTCTTCCCCTTCTCAACCGCTTCGTGAGCGCCGCACGAGAGAATGGGCTTCATGTCTGGTTTCGCGGGAATTTTGCAGGTTGGGAGGGATGGTTTGGCTACAAAAAAATAGGAAGGGATGAACACAGACAAAAACTCAGAACTTTTCTCAACAAAAACAGCTCTCTTTTCCGAGATGGCGATATTTTCTCACCCTGCCCAGAGTGTGAGAATGGCGGCCCGGGTGACCCGAGGAGAACAGGTGACGTTGAGGGACATAGATTATTCCTGATTGATGAAACCCGTATCAGTGACGGGATATTCAAAGGGAAAAATCTCAAAGTCGCTGCGAATTCCCACTCCATGAACGGAGACGTTGCCAAAGTAGTCATGGATAAGAAAACCACCAAGGCATTAGGCGGTATCGTCGTTGTTGACCATTATGTCGCAACACCTGAGCAGCTAGCTGCGGATATTCGTGAGTATGCGAGGATTTCAGGCGGTAAGGTAGTGCTCGGGGAGTTCGGAGCACCAATTCCCAATATTCACGGCCGGATGACTGAAGAAGAGCAGGCTGCTTGGGTAATGGATGCGTTATCACAAATCACTGCCGCTCCGGAGCTGGTTGGGTTGAATTACTGGGTCAATATCGGCGGCTCAACCGCGCTGTGGGGAGAGAATAGTAGGCAGCGATTGGCTGTCTCGTCTCTGGCAATGTTTTATAAACCAACTTTTATAGCTATTAGAGTCGAAAACCCTTTGGGTATTGGGCTTCATGCGACTGTGGAGTATATGGGACGAGTGTATTTCACAGATAAATCAGGTACACTCCATCTTCCTCTTTTGGGCCAAACGAATGTGTCTATACAGGCAAGGGGCTACTTTGACGCGATAACAAAGCTCGCTATCGATAAGAATAATACGGTTATAGTATTAGAACCAAAGAAAAAAGATATTTGGTATCATGTGAAATATTTCCTCTCTTTCCCCTTAAATTTCCTTCGTTTCGCACAGTAATTTGCATTATAGGCTTATGTCTGTTATAATCCTATAACATATTCTTATAACATATGTTTAGGCAAATAGTTTTGTCTCTTAGTGCCTTTTTCCTTTTTGTGTTGGCTCCGACACAGGTTAAAGCTGCGCAAATACAGCCTTCTGACTTCCCTGTCTGTGCAAATCCGCAAGGATCTGTTAAATCCCAATATGCATCGGGCACGCATGGTATTCCGGGAAGCTTTGCAACGTATCTTGGACGCGACGCGGTCTATCAGTTATCCAAAGACAAACTAACCCAGTGTTTCTGTGCCGTTGACGGCTCAGGTATTCAGACCAACTGGCTAAAAGCTTCAGGCCTTTCGGATGAGCAGATAAATCAATACAAAGATGCAGGTTGGATCTATATTCAAAACGGCGCGAATTGGGGTCTTGAAGAGAGTCCATATCTCTCCTATAACAGCACATATTCTTGCGCAGGAAGCGTAACAGGTGGTACAGGAGGAAGCGTTCTTGGTGCTTCCACAAACGCAGTATTGGGTCTCGCATCAACCGGTAATATGAAAATACTTCTTGCCGTAACCGGCATTGGCCTTTTGTCCCTTTTCTTTGGCCTCAAGCTCAAGAAGCGTTAAAAGATATGCGAGTTCTAGCAGGATTTTTTACAATTTTTGGTATCGCTTGTCTTTTGCTAAGCGCATACTTGA
>CAZSQB010000050.1:0-7436 GCA_964608945.1 uncultured Gammaproteobacteria bacterium | reverse complement strand
ATGCCGATTTTTGGACGAACCATAGTGCACATTCCCGCAATCTCTCCCCGTCCATACGCTCCCATTTCTACAACAAAAATTTCAGTGTTGCGGTTAAGTTTACGCAATATTATCTGCGCGATCCCTATCGGTGTATTGTTGGTTCCCTGCGTTTTTAGGACATTGAACTTTGCTGCCAAAATTTGCGCAGTATAATCTTTTGTCGAGCTTTTTCCGTAGCTACCAGTGACACCGATCACCAGAAGTTTTTTGAATTGTTTTATCTTTTCCCTTGCTTTATTTACTTGTATGTCACGAAAAATCTCAGTAGGAAAAGACAATCCAAAAACTAATAGCGCAACAATGAAATAGGAAATTTTATCGATGAGCAATAGCCAGAGAAATCTATCCACAAGAGGAACAGCATAAAAAGCGAAGAGTATTACTATGGTAACAGCGAAAATAAAGAGTGCTTTTAGCGTAAATGTCGGAATTCGCTGCTGATTAAGAAAATTCTCTCTTAAAACCAAAACCGCTGAAATAAGATAGACCAAAAATATACACCAATAGTACACCGGTAAGTAAGACTCGTTAAACACGACAAAAACATACGAACCAATAAGCACTGTCTTTATAAGAGAAAGGGGTGAAAAGAAAAGCTGCCTGCCCTGGCGTGTTTCACGGAGGTGAACAAATACTCTGTCGAAGCGATACTCTTTTAACTGCCACAGCGCTACTTGATAGAGTATATTTCGAATTATCCATAAAAAGAATAAAACAGATGTTGCAACAAATAGAATCTGCATAGATTTTTCGGGGCAGCTATTTTACCGTGACACTTTTAGCCAAATTTCTGGGCTTGTCTGGATCAAGCCCTCGCTCGATTGCAAGGTAATATGCGAGTAGTTGGATGGGAATAATTTGTGAAATGATAGACGCGTCTCCCATATCGGCAATCTCAATCCGAACGTCAAAGATATGTGAATTTTCAGCACTGATACCAATAATATACCCTCCCCGAGCTTTTATTTCCATAGCATTTGAGAGAATTGCCTCATGTGTTTCGTCTTTCGGAGCAAAGACAAATACTGGCGTTCCTTTTTCGATAAGGGCAATTGTTCCATGCTTCAGCTCTCCACCTGCAAGTCCTTCAGTATGAATACAGCTGACTTCTTTAATTTTTAAAGAAGCCTCCAAAGCAGTGGCATATGAGGTTCCGCGTCCGATTGCATACATGTGTTCTTTTTTCATCAAGAACTTTGCAAGATTTTGCAATTTCTCTACATTCTTTTTTTCTAAAATCCTCTCTACCTCAAGCGCGGTTTTCAAAAGAATTGATTTTGCTTCAGTTAGCGACCCATTCACTGCGTGTGAAAGCATGAGGAGTATGACAAGCTTGGCAATATACGTCTTTGTTGATGCGACTGCCTTCTCAGGCCCTGCATTGAGCAGTAACTTATAATCTGCCATGCGATAAATCGTAGAACCCGGCACATTAACGATTGCAACGACCTTACTCTTTTTATTCTTTGCCCTATTGAGAGGCTCAATGATATCAATTGTTTCGCCTGACTGGGAGAGGACGATAATGAGGCTATCTTCTGTCAAAAAATCTTCCAGATAATTAAATTCAGATGCCGCAGCTGTATTGACATGTTGATGTGCAATTTTGGAAAACAAATACGTTCCAGCAAGGCAGGCATACCCCGCAGTTCCCGCTCCGATAAAAAAAGTTCCTTTGGCAGAAGTAACGAGTTTTGCAAGATCTGCAACCTGTTCTGCATGATTCTCAACGACTGCCCGAATCACTTTTGACTGCTCGTAAATCTCCTTCAGCATGAAGTGAGGATATTTCCCCATGATTACATCCTCGACTTTCCAATCAACTTGTTCAAATTGCGCTGTGAGCTTTTTTCCATCAGGAAGAGAAACAAGCTGGATTGCGTTATCCCCGATAATTACCATTTCATTGTCTTTGAGAAACAAAATATTTCTTGTATGTCGGATTATTCCTGCTGCATCTGAGGCAACATAGATAGAGTCTTTATTTTTCCCAACTACTAGTGGCGATCCTGTCTTTGCAGCGATAATCTCTTTCGAAGGCGCGTATGCCACAACAATAGCGTTAAGGCCTCGTATTTGGTTAAACGCATCACGGACTGACGAAGCAAACCCTTCTTTTTTTAGATTCTCTTCAATAAGATGAGAAAATACTTCAGTATCAGTTTCTGACAGAAAAGTGTGGCCTTTCTTTTGTAAATCTTCTTTTATTTCTGCATAGTTTTCAATAATGCCATTGTGGAGTACTGCTATTTCTTTTGTGCAATCAAAGTGTGGATGCGCATTTTTATCTGTCACCCCGCCATGCGTTGCCCAGCGAGTATGGCCAATACCCATTGTGCTTTTTGGTAAAGACGTTTTTGCTTTTCCTATTTTTCCTGCATGCTTCTCAATTGCGAGTTTTTTATTATCCCGAACCGCAATTCCCCAGGAGTCATACCCGCGGTATTCAAGAAGGCGTAAACCCTCAAGAACAATCTCCGCAGCTTTATCCTTTTTTCCGATATAACCGAATATTCCACACATAATAGATAAAAGTCACAAGTTATAAGTTATGAGTCCTAAGTTAATTGGGTCTTTGACTTATGACTTATCACTTAGGACTTGTAACTAATTGGAATTAGCGACGATCGCTATGACCTCATCGAGCGTTGTGATTGTCGCGTCGGGCAAAAAGTCAATTGCTTTTGCCTGATTTATAGCATATGGGCCGCGCTTTATCCAGATAGTTACTGTTTCCGGAGCTTGCTGTTTTGCCGCTTGCAGCATAGATAACTTATCATCTACGAGAAATAATGCGCTGTCAGCGTATTTCTTGAGAATTCCACCGATTGTCTCATCTTTTTTTGCAACAATATGAAGATGCTCTTGTGGAAAATGGTTGTGAATTTTTGTTTTGAGAAGCTTTGCTTTTTGAAGCTCTTGTTGTCCTTCTGAAAAAATACCAATCGTTGCTGTCTGTTGTAAATCAGAAAGGATTTCAATAACTTCACTATATAGTGAGTAGGTTTCTAAATTTGATTCTTTAAAAAGATCTGTGTCGAATAATGTGTAGTCAATATCAAAAAGGACCATTTTCTTAAGCTTGTCTCTTTGCAATTTTTTATTACCCTCGTCTTCTGTTACTACTTCCTGAAATTTTGTATAGTAGCGAGTGCTATGCGGTATATGAGCAAACACTGTTGTAGAAGGACCAACAACAACATTGCTCCCGATCAGTACCCCGGGCATCGTTGATACACGAATACCAATATTTACATTATTTCCAATGCATACACCAAGTGACCTAAGACCTGTGTCAATAGATCCGGTTGCTGTTTTTACCTTTACCGGTGCACGGTCAAGCCTGACATTGCCGATACAAAAGAATGCAGCAATTTTACATGTGCTTCCAATAACCGAATCGCCGATAAAGCCTGAATGCGTAGTTGTATTGCTCATTAAGACGCTATTTTTTATCTCCATATTTGCGCCAACAACTACCCCATCATTGATAGACGCAAAGTCCCTGACAATTGCATTCGTACCAATACAAGCATTCTTCCCAATGTAACAGGGACCCTTTATCGTTGCATGTTCCAAAATTTTTGCACCATCCTCTATGATAACTTTTCCTGAAATCACAGCACTCCTGTGAACTTCAGCTTTTTCTGAAATTGATTTTTTTGCATCTTTCAGAAGATACTGATTAACAGAAAGCAAATCCCATGGATACTTGAGAGATATTGTTTGTTTTTTCGTTGTCACCACTCTGACTGTTTTTTCCCTTGCGAATTTCGCAAGTGCGCTTTCAAAGCTGTAGTGCTCACTCGGCATACTCTCAAGCGTTGCAATGAAAGCTTTTGGAAGAAGATAGATGCCAACAACGCAAAAATTTGAAGGCTGAGATCCTACGCTTGGTTTTTCGATAATATCTGTCACCCGGTCTCCGTCTATCTTCAGAACGCCAAATTGGTCAACCTTATCAGTAGCTTTTGCCAACAAAACAACGTTTTCTTTATCTTGCTTTGCCAGCATATCACCTGCGAATTGGTCAAACTCAAGATGATGGGCGTGAAGCACATAAAATGTGTCATTCAGTTTTTCCCCCGCGCAAAGCAACGCGTCTCCCATCCCCTGGGCATCGTCTTGCTCAACGTATCGAATTTGAACACCTAAACCCTTCGCATTTTGGAGACTGTCACGGACATGGCTATTTTTATCAGTCACAACAATAATATCAGTAATGCCTGCCTTTTTTATACTCGAAACTGTATGTTCAATAATAGATACCCCAAGGAGCACTTCAGTGGACTTGTGCTTTCCATTCCCGAAAGGATAGAATCTACTTGATTTTCCTGCTGCTAATATAACTGCTTGCATAGTATAATTCTCTCCTCTTACCCCTCTCCTTTTAGGAGAGGGCTGCCTGCCTGCCGGCAGGCAGGGGTGAGGTCATGAGTCCTCCACCACCTTTATATCTGCACCAAGAGAACGCAATCGTTCATCAAAAGAAGCATATCCCCGCTGTATAATTGGAATACCATGTACAACGCTTTCTCCTTTTGCGGCAAGCGCCGCAATGACGAGTGTTGCTCCTGCGCGAAGATCGGAAATATTTACAATAGCATTATGCAGATGCGTCAGCCCCGATATTTTTGCCGCATGGAAAAATTTCGGATCGTCATCTTCCATATTGAAGTTATAAAACTCCTTTGGGTTTTCAACCTTCGGGTTAAATAGGCTGATACGTGCTCCCATTTTTTTAAGCTCAGAAACATAACTGAATCTATTCTCAAACACGGTTTCGTGAATAATTGATTCTCCCTTTGCTTGTGTCATCAAAACCGCCCAAGGCGCCTGCCAGTCAGTCATAAATCCAGGATATGGCATTGTCGTCACATCGGTTGCGACAAGCTCTCCTTTATAGAAAAATCGTATACCGTTACCTGCCACCTCAAATCCTCCGTTTGCGCTTGCGAGCATGTCTAAAAATTCCTTCAACTCCTCTGCCTTTGCTTCTTTGACAAAAATTTCTCCCTTGGTGACCAGCGCTGCGACAGCAAACGTAACAATCTCATTTCGGTCTGGTCCTATCCGCATAATCGCTCCATGAAGTTTTGGGACACCGTCAATAATGATTCTTCTTCCATCTGTCCGCCTGATATGTGCTCCCATTTTTTTAAGCATAGCAATAAGCTCATCGACCTCGGGCTCCAGAGCGACATTCTCAAGTATTGTCTGGCCTTCAGCAAGAGATGCGGCAATAATCATAGTTTCCGTACCTGTATGGGAGTTTTTTTCAAAGCGATATGGTATTCCCTTAAGCTTTGTTGAGGACGCATGAAAATACCCATCTTCCCTATCATAGACAATCTTAGCTCCCATTTTCGAAAGCCCTTCAACTGTTCTGTCTATTGGGCGAGCGCCAAGACGACAGCCACCCGGATTTGGTATGAGCGCTTTCCCAGCCCGTATCAAAAGCGGTGCCAAAAACATTGAAGACGTTCGTGTGTGTGAGGCGTCATCCAGAGATACTTCTGTGCTTTGAAAATCCTTCATTCGTACATGGACAGTGTGTCCAGCAAAACGCACTTCACCACCAAACTGTTTAATAATATTTACCATATTAAAAAAATCTGAGATGAGTGGAATATTTTCAAGAATAATTCCCTCGTCTGTCAAGCAGGCTGCCACAAGCGCTTTCAATGCGACATTTTTCGATCCAGAGACTGTGGTTGTACCCTGAAGCGTATTTCCCCCAGTTATTAGATACTTATCCATTATCTCTCCCTCCCCCTACTACTTTTAGGTCTACTTCTAGTGTAACACCAAATTTCTTAAAAACATCGTCTTTTATTAGCCGAATCAGTGCCAAGACGTCTGAAGATTTTGCCTCGCCAGCATTGATAATGTAATTCGGATTGAGATCTGAGATAACAGCATCACCAATTCTTTTTCCCGCAAGGCCTGACTGCTTTATAAGAAATGCTGGGGAAGTCGTATGTCCAGGCGTCGGGATATTCATCGCAGCGGCAATACCAATATCTTTAAATATATACCCAATTATGTCACCAGGTGGCAATATATCATTTCTCTTCATAACAGCTTCTGTCCCTCTTTCCCACAGCGTCTTTTTGTCAAATGGTGTACAGCGAAACATCACAGACACAATAATATCCGAGGCTTTTGGTTTACCTTCTATGTCCTGGATTTCGCCTGATTTTGTTGACCCTTCGATTCCACTCAGGGTTGACCCTGAGCGACTGAAAGGAGTCGAATGGGTCAACACACGTATATTTTGTACACAATCCCAAATTGATATGTTATATTGGGAAAAATGCACATTCGTAAACACTGCTCCGCCGACAGTTCCTGGCAATCCAAGAGCGTATTCAAGACCAGAAAACCCCTGCTCGATCGTAAAACGCACGAGCTGATTCATCAGCGCACCAGCTTCAGCGAATACAAGCGCGTAGGCAACATCAAGCCGCTGGTTTTTTATGCTGCCCTTCATACTCGCAATCTCAAACCTGCGACAATTATTCTTAATAACCAACCCTTTTATTCCCTTATCAGAAACAATAATATTTGATCCCCCGCCAAGGACAAATACGGGTAACTGCATTTTCCTTGCAGCTAATACGATGTTAACAAAATCGTCTGTCTTATCGACCTCAACATAGAATTCTGCCGGTCCGCCGATCTTGCACGCGGTGTGAAGCAGCATGGGTTCGTTTTGCTTGATTTTATTTGCTCCCAATACTCCCTCAAACGTAAGTAGCACATTATTCATGAGCAAGATCTAATTCCTTGATGACTTTGTACACATCGCCTGCTCCCATAATAACGATAATTGTATTATCGCGGAAGCGTTTTTGTTCGATATATTCTACCACATCGTAAAGCTTCGGAAGGTACAAAACGTCCTTGTGCAACGGGCTCATTGCCTGAACCAGACTATGTGAAGAAATAGCGGGGTCAGGCTGTTCCCGTAACGATGGAAAAATATCATTCATAATTGCCGTATCCGCCATATCAAATGCCGATACGAATTCGCGAAACAATTTCTTGGTTCTTGAATATGTATGGGGCTGAAAAATACAAACGATATGCTTCTTAGGATACATCTGGCGAAGCGCCAAAAGGGTTTTTTTTATCTCTGTCGGGTGATGGGCATAATCATCATATACTACTGCTCCAGTTGAAAGCATTCCCACATATTCCAGCCGACGCTTTGTACCTATAAACTGTAAAAGCGATTTTTTTATTTTTTCAATCGGTAATCCAAGCTCAAGCGCAACCATTACTGACGCTGCAGCATTTAACGCATTATGTTCGCCTGTCACTTTGAGCACAAATTCTCCCATATTCGTTCCAAATGCCTCAACCCAGAAAAACATTTGCGTCCCAGAAAT
>CAZSQB010000049.1:6920-7690 GCA_964608945.1 uncultured Gammaproteobacteria bacterium | reverse complement strand
TTCTCTTCACTTGTCAAGGAGCCATCCTACGCTTAAAGCTTCGGATGGCGACGCAGACTCTTTGCTTTAGCAAAGAGAAACCTCCTGCATCGTCTTGTTCTCAATTACGATCTTGGGTAAACCCCCTCTAAGTCTCAGGGGCTTGCCCCAAACCGCAATATCATGGATGGTTCGACTTCGCTCACCATTCCACCCTGAGCGACTCAAGGAGTCGAATGGGTGGACCTGACCGGATTCGAACCGGTGATCTCTTCATTGCAAATGAAGCGCATTGACCAGCTGTGCTACAGGCCCCAGTACCATTTGGTACAGGGCTCTTGTCCTGCACCGACTGGTGCGGGACAGGCCCGAATCCTTGCCACTAAAATGCTATGTTGTCAAACAAAACCAAGAAAAAACTCTTTTGCAGACAAAATACCCTTTATTATGGGTGCGGACTTATTCGTTGGAAAAATTCATCATACAGACGTGTTTTTCTGGTTTGTAAAAACTAGTTTACCAGAGCGTGCAGAGGCTGTCAAGTCTTATAGTGCGTAATGTTGTCCGAGCCTTCTCTGGATGCCTCTTGGATATCCCCGCCTGAATGCCGCTTGGGTAAAAGGATAAATTTCATACGTACCTCATCTAAATCTTCTTTCTTGGCTGGAAAATGCACAGGCAATCCTTCATAAAGGTTACGGTAGGACGGTTCTCTGATAATGATTGCAGGTAAAGGACCGGTATCAAAAGGGTAAAACCGATCAAACATAATTTCACCCCCGCTTAAGCCT
>CAZSQB010000049.1:0-6910 GCA_964608945.1 uncultured Gammaproteobacteria bacterium | reverse complement strand
AATTTTAATACCTCAAATCCTGCGTATGGTCCTGCGTCTAAACTGCTGAGTCTTAATTGCTCAAGATCAGACGCGTCTGCTAATACCGCCAGAAGCAATGGGGCATTTTCAAATAATTTCTCAAAGTAGGCGCTTGAGTGTTTTGTAAGGTAGTCAACCGCTTTCCGTATCCGCATCTCGCCCTGCATATCATCCTATGTAATACGATAGCCATTCTTCGGAAGAAATGGTGTAAGAACAGGTTCTGAATAAGAGAATGTTCCCATTGCCGTAATGATAAATGGTAAATGGGGCAGTACATCTGACGCAAGGGTGACGCCTACTATGGACTGATCGAAAGTGAAGTCTCGTTCCGTGTCCATATGAAGATTTGGCAAAGTAAATGGCCTAAATTCCTGCCCTAAGCGAATTGTGGGTTCAGAGAGGCTTTTATTTTCCGGAGAAACTGGCTCCATATGTTAATTATCCTTTCACTGTAAGTACTCCTACTCGACCATACTACTCACCTCAACTGCCGTAAAACCTGTACGCGTCGTGAAGGGGCGAAACACTGGCGAAACAGGTGTAAAGCTAGGTTTTACGGCGTATTGCTTGAAAAAAAAGACAATATTGAGGTAGCTATCAGGCTCAGGGCTGAAGCTGAGAGGCAGTAACTGCTCTGAGGTTGCTTGGTCAAAAAATGAAACAAAAATGTATGGCGCGGTGAGCTTTTCTTTTGCGTAGGCAATAAGATCTGCTGTTTCTTTTTGGTTTAAACCTAGTCTCAATGCATACGCAGTAAGTGTCGGCCTAAGCTCATTTTGCGAAGCGATCACGCCATATGTCGGCCGGTCAAAGCGTTTGATACCTGGATTGTAATCGTATTCAATGCTGTCAAATGACTTCCCATTAATTCCAAGCTTATTTCCCGAGAGTAACGTGATGTTGTATCCATTGTCATAGCTGGCATTACTACTATATATAGGCGTATTAACGACTACAGAAACCTCCTGTCCTTCCTCTCCATAGAGATAAAGCGGCGAATCTGTGCATGGATCCTTACTCTTATCGCTTACTGATTGACTATTGTAGCAATTTCTATATTGTGAATTGTTCTGGCCGTACATTTGTGAGCATTTTTGCACAGCGCCTCGATCGCATTGTCCGGGGTCGGTAGTCGTTCCTCCGCCTGATGGCTGCTGAGATGACCCAGGTCGATCAATAAGATTCCCATTTGCATCTCTACTACCGTTTCCTCCGCCGTCGCGTCTACCATTACGGCCTCCGTCTCTTCCCCCATCTCGCCCGCCATCGCGTCCTCCGTCCCTACTCGATTGCTGGTCTTTCCGAACCGGAGCAAGCTCAGGTTTCAAGTGAAAAAGGCACAACTGAATATTATCTTGTCCTCCACATCCATCATCCGTGTTGTTTCCACTCGC
This sequence comes from uncultured Gammaproteobacteria bacterium, assembly GCA_964608945.1. Taxonomy (GTDB): domain Bacteria; phylum Patescibacteriota; class Microgenomatia; order Levybacterales; family UBA12049; genus CAYWEP01. Next base: position 5,492 of record CAZSQB010000049.1, on the reverse strand, counting down.
TTTTCCGTTTTTATTATTTCCTAGAGCAGCGATTTTTGTATTCCCCTTTGTCGAATTATTCGATGGAAAATACTCAAGCGGCACGACAGTAATGAGCTGTACCATACTGTCTTTTGTATCCACCGACGCAATTGTCGATGCGTGATCAACTGATGAAGCATCTGGGATAACCCCAAGTTCTGCATACGGCGCGCCGTATGCATCGCCCAAATTACCAAGAGCGCTATCTGAAATATCAAGCGTTCCAACAAGCATGCCCCCATTTGAAAGATAAGAGGCAAGAACGTATATTGGTTCGTCCTGATTTACTAAGCCGAGAGAAAGTTTTTGGTCTTGATTACCAGTAATATCATAGGCGTGGGTACCGGAAACGTTTTCGGTTTTTGAAATAACGTCGTAGATGAGTTTTTCACTGATCGTATCCCACCTGACGTTTGAGTAGATATTGGCATTTGATAGGTTTTGTAGTTTTTGTCGCTGCCGCGTTGTCGTGTCGAGAAGTTCAATCGTATTTGATCTTATAAGCGCTCTTCTAAAACCTTCAATAAGCTCAGTGCCTAAACCATATCCCCCATCATACCCAGCAAAGGCAAGGTATTTCCCATCAGGAGAGAGTGTGGGCTGTGTGCCATAGGTACCGTTTTGCATGTTGGAAAGATCCTGCTTTTGAGCTCCGGTAAAGTTACTCACACTCATCCCATACGCCCAGCCAGCACCGCTGTTTGGCAAAAAAGTGTCGAGGAATACTTCACCGCTATTTGTGATCCCGCGAGGATAATGAACAGGCACCTGCCCAACCTGCACCTCATCATAGAGGCGATTCTTCCCGCTTTTTCCAATCTCAGCAGTATAGACGCGGGATGAACCGTTTCGTAAAATGCCTGAGTTTTGCGGGAACCTAACCTCCCAAACAGCAACGTATTTACCATCAGGTGATAAGACATAATCATCAATACCAAATCCCTGATCGGCTTTATAGACCGTCTCTCCTTTCTTATCACCTATGGAGTAAAGCGTCAGCTCTTTTCCGTGATCACGCGCATCGGTTTTGTTAATAAAAATCAGCTTCTCAGAGGACAAAACAGTTACCTTCTTAACGTCATCCCCTACTCTCGCAAGTACCGTGGTATTTCCTGTATTGAGATTGTAGGCTTTAATCGCAGTTTTGTTATTTTGCCAATTGCCGTAGATAAGGATATTTGGAGCAAGCGCTTGTTCTGCTGCATCCTCCTGCCCTGATTCTTCTTGTTGTTCTTGTGTATTAGTCGTGCCAAAACCACTGAAGTACACTCCACCAACTACTAAACCTAAAAGCCCCAGTACGAAAACCACGATAAGGAGCGTTTTTGCATTATGAGGAGAAGAGGACGGAACAGTTTGATCGATGTGATCCATAAGAGGCTTTCTATTCGACCAGTGCGCTTATCTCAACAGCGGTGAAACCCGTGCGATCGGTAAACGGCTTAAACAAAGGAGCAGCGGGTGTAAGGCGGGGTTTCTCGGCAAATTGGCGGAAATAGAAAACAACGTTGAGGTAGTTATCCGGTTCCGGCGTGAAGGAGAGCGGCAAAATTAGCTCAGACGTCGCCTGATCGAAAAATGAAACAAAAACATATGGCGCGGTCAGCGTTTCTTTACCATACGAAACAAGGTCTGCCGTTTCTTTTTTATTCAACCCAAGCTTTGTTGCGTACTCTATCAAAACGCTAGCGAGACGCTCTCGCGCAACAACTGTACCATAGGAGGGGGCAGGAATCTTTCTCATACCAGGAATATATGAATACTCCAGGCTATCGTAGATGCTACCGTTAACGTGTAGCTTGTCCCCTTCAAGTAAAGTGACGTTATAGCCTCCGTTATACGCTGGTTTTTCGTCAAAAACGTGTGTACCAATCTTTACCGTTACTTCCTGTCCAGGTGCCCCATAAAGGTACAGCGGCGAATCGTCACAGGAGTTGGAGGCTTTTTGCTGTAAATACGCATTCCCTACGCAATTTGGGTCATATCCGCCACACTGCTTGGCAGCCAAATCGCGGCATTTTGGTTGAGACTGGACTGGGGGGGGTACCGGAAGACCGGGTCGCTCTGGAGGTGGCTTTGGTTCGGATTGTTGACGCTGGCGATTTGGTGATAGAGAGGGTTTGAGGGCAAAGGTGCAAAGCTGCAGCTCTGACTTATCGCATTCCGTATCAAAGTCTTTTGGCTCACTATTCCCTTTGCCGTCCTCTTTTTTATTCCCGTTTTTCTTATCTGCCGCTGCGACGCCTACGGCTTGTGCTCTGCTGCCGGTATTTGACGGAAAATAGTCTGATGGCAATACTGAAATGAGCTGCATCATGCTATCGCGCATCTCAATCTCCTGTGGCGAAATGTCGCTCGTTGCTTCGCTGCTTTGTGTAATTGTGGCAAAGGATGTATATGGCGCAGCGTAGGCTTGTCCTAGATTGCCTTCTGAGGTATCGGCAGTATCAAGTGTCCCAATCAGAAGCCCTCCGTTTGAGAGATAAGAAGCAAGCGTATTCGTCGGGGTACTATCAGGGGGATTGCCAAGGCTTAACTTCGTTCCGGTCTTTGCGACAAGATCATATGCGTAAAGACCCATTTGTTCCGGGGATTTTGAAAGAACGTTGTAAATAAGCTTACCGCTTATGTTGTCCCATGCAACGTATGAGTAAGTATTGGTATTTGGTACGTTTGAAAGCTTCTGCCTTTGCAAGGTCTGCGCATCCAAAAGTTCAACGGTATTGGAACGAAGGAGCGCTCGCCTGAAACCCTCAACAACCTGTATCCCTGATCCCTGCGTTCCGTCATAGCCTGCAAAGGCAAGGTACCGTCCATCAGGAGAAAGTGTGGGCTGTGTACCATAGGTACCGTTTTGCATGTTGGAAAGATCCTGCTTTTGTGTTCCAGTAAAGTTACTCACGCTCATACCGTAGGCCCAGCCTGCTGTGTTATTGGGGAGAAATTTGTCAAGAAACACTTGCCCGGAGTTGAGAACAGCACGGGGATAGTGGACAGGCGTGTCGCCTACCTGAACATCATCATACAGACGATTTTTTTCTTCGGGATTCGTAAGATCTACGGAGTATACGCGCGAAGAACCGCCTGCCAAAACCCCCGACCCTTGAGAAAACCGAACTTCCCAGACAGCAGCGTACCGCTTGTCAGGCGATAAGACATAGTCATCAATACCAAATCCCTGATCGGCTCTATAGACAGTGTTCTCTTTTTTATTACTGATTGTATGGACTGCCAAGGACTTCCCATGATCACGGTTATCGGTTTTGTCTATATACAAAAGCTCATCTGAGGATAGGACATGTACTTTCTTTACCGCAGTTCCTAATCGAGCGAGGACGCGCTTACTGCCTGTGTCAAGGTTAAAAGACTTAACGACTGATTTTTCTCCCCGCCAACTGCCGTAGATGATGACATTCGGCGCAATTGCCTGAAAGGACTCATCAGCTTGCTTTTCGTCTTGCTGGGCTTGCTCTTCTTCTTCCAACTTAGGAGGAGGTGTACTGCGAAGTACTGTGTAGGATACTGCTGCGCCTAAAATCGCTAGAACCAAAACGACAACGAGGATTGTTTTACTGCTCTTCTGCGGTGAGGGAGAAGAAGCAGGCGTAGATGCGGATGCATTTGGATCCATACATTCAGTGTGCAAGAAAGGAAAAGGATTGTCAAGTGTTTGACAGGCGTGACTAATAAGAGTACTGTAAAAATGATGGCTCAGAAACCGAGTGGCTGGTCAATAAAAACGTTTTACAAAGAAGCCTGGCAGATTGTTAAAACCCACAAAGTTTTATGGCTCTTTGGCATTGCTGCTGGCACATCGTCGAGTCTTAACTTCAGTGATATACCGTTTGAAAAACTGTTCCAACAAACGCCAAAGTCAGAAAGCAATTCAGTTCTCGGAAGCTCAACATCAGTCATTTTTGACAACCTCTCTTACCTCTTCTCCGCAGTTCCTCTGTGGGTATACGTACTTCTTGCACTTGAAGTCATCATTCTCCTTGTGATCATGATTGGGCTTGCGATTGTTCTTCAGAATTGGTCAACAGCGTCGCTTCTTCTTGGTATTTCAGATGCAATACACAAACGCGCGGTAAGCATCAAAACGTTATCTGAGCGAGCGTTTTTGAACCTTGTCTCCTTGATAAAGATAACCGTTGTCCCCTTTTTTCTATTAGGAGCATTTTTTCTCTTAGTCTTTGTCCTCCTTCTCTTAGGCCTTACAATTGCAGGCTCAGCAGTAAAAAGCCTCCTTGGCTTACTGGTCGTACTAGCAACTATTGCTTTTCTTATTGCAGTATTACTGTTGACTATGACCATTATCTGGGCAGTCCGCTTTGTCGTCATTGATCATATGTCTCCGAAAGCCGCGCTTTCTCATGGATTTACCTTGGTCAAAGCGCATTTCTGGCTAATGCTTGGGCTTGGTATTGTGAACATCCTAACGAGTATGCTTGTGTTTGTTGTTCCCGTTGCAATACTCATTGGTATTATTGCTCTGGGAGTAATTTCACTTGAGACAAATAGGTCACTTGGCGGATCGATTTTAGGAATTGGTGGGACTCTTTTTGTTGTCTTTATCCTCGCAATCCAGCTCCTTTCGGGCGTCTTGACGGCATTTAAAGCAACTGTCTGGTCACTTGCGTATCACGTCGTCCATAAAAAACATGACTAACGAGCCCAAAGCATCATTCTGGTATCGATTTCTCGCCGCGTATCTTGATCTTGTCTTGATAATGACGATCCACATGCTCTTTCTTCACTATGCAGCGACCCAGCCTACATTGCCATCTGCTGTATCAGCGCTTGTCCTCTATGCCCTTTTCTTCGTCGTCAACCCAGTGACGTTTTTTCAGTCGGCCATACTTACCTACTACTTCGGTGGAAACCTGGGCAAACTCCTCATTGGACTCACAGTGACTGATGAGCATGGAAAACGCCTTTCCTTTAAACGTGTCTTTTTCCGCCAGACAATAGGCTACCAATTCGCAGCGTTGCTTTTTGGCCTTGGCTATTTCTCGATTTTAAAAGACCCCAACAGACAGGGATGGCATGATAAGGCAGTCGGGTCTTTGGTATTAGTCAAACGGCCACTCTGGATTATTGGCATCATTCTCTCCATCATTTTGACGATTGCTATAGTCACTCTTTTTATTAACAGTATCCGCGCGGTTACGACTGGACCACTACAAGATGAAACGCAACAACTCTTTATCCGTACGATGATGAAGATGCAGCTTGAGAAAAAGCAAAAAACCACGCAGCCAAACTATCAAACGGCACCTGAAGAGCCATTTTTATCTCCGTACCCTTCCCAGAAACCCCTCCGACAACGGCCTATTAATATTTGACAAATAGGCTTTATTTGTTTATAGTAGCTATAACAACTAAAGATTCAATCACGAGTGATGGGGAGACCCCATACTATGCTTACTTGCTCCCGAGGTTTACATCCTCGCGTCGCAAGAGCGCAAGTA
>CAZSQB010000048.1:0-7705 GCA_964608945.1 uncultured Gammaproteobacteria bacterium | reverse complement strand
AGCCTATTTCAAAATCCTTCCTCTTTGTCATCCTGAACTTGGTTCAGGATCTCTGTTGTTTAAATCCGAATACCAAAATTCGAAATCCGAAACAATACTGAAAATACAAATGACAATAATCAAAAAACGTTTTGGAAATTCGAATTTAGAACATTTGAATTTGTTTCGAGTTTCGATATTCGGATTTCGAGTTTACTGATATTCTTCTTTGACATCTTTCCGAAATTCTTCTAATAATTTTCTGATTTTTGGGTCAATAACCACTCTGCAGTAGGGATAGGTACGGTTGGTATCGTAGTAATTCTGGTGATACTCTTCCGCAGTATAGAATTTTTCAAAGGGGAGAATTTCAGTCACTATCTGGTCATGTAATTTTCCAGACTTGCCCATTTCTTCTTTTGATTTTTCAGCCATGCGTTTCTGCTCCTCATTGTGATAAAAAATAACCGATCTATACTGCGTGCCGACGTCTGCGCCCTGTTGGTTCAAAGTCGTTGGGTCATGCGTCGCCCAGAATACATCAAGGAGTCTTGTATAAGGAATAACGCTTGGGTTAAATTCTACCTGCACTGCTTCTGCGTGTCTTGTCGCGCCTGTTGAGACTTGTTCGTATGACGGGTTTCCTCCGCCAGCTGGCGGATTTCCTCCAGCATAGCCTGAGGTGACAGAAGCAACACCATTTAGCCGTTTGAAAATCGCTTCCGTACACCAAAAGCATCCACCTGCAAACGTAGCAATTTGTTTTGTCTGGCTCATAGTTGTCTTAATGAATCTAGGATACTTTTCAGAAGTGCTGTGGCATGTGTATATTCCTCGCTCGGTACAAAGGGGGATGGCTGTTTGCCATCTGGCTTATAGGTTATGAAGAACTGTTGAGTAGTGTTATGAATAGGTCCGTATACAATGCCACACCACATATTCTCTTTCGTTACGCAGGTCATTTTTTCCACTGTCTGACTAGAAAGCATTTCTGTTTCTTCAACACAGCTCTGTGCGGTGCAAAGCGTATTGATAGGTTGCAATGAAAGGATAAATCCATCTCCCGTTATTATCGTCTGGTTTTTTGTTTTTTGCAAATCCCAGTGTTTGGGAAATTCAAGTGCAATGCCAAGCATGGGGTCTTCAAATGCCTTGCGAAGCGTTTTTTCCAGATGCATAGCATTGGCAGCAGAGTATATCGGAGAGTACGATGGGATATTTTTGCTTTTTTGTCGGAGGAGTACGAGCGTTTCTTCTCTTGGGGCGGTTGTAGTGTAGTAGGCAAGAAGCTCGTGTTTTATCCGGGCATCTTCTGGAGTGGACTTGAACTGATTATCAAGGAGCGATAAGCGCTTTTTTGTCGATTTCGGGTCATATACCATGCTTGCTATGATGGTATCTCCTCGAAAAGCACCAAGCGGCACATAGGTAGCAAGAAGCATTTCTTGATATTTTTTTGTTTTTCTATATTTTTCAAGCGGGCGCTTGGCTAATTTCTCATTTGCGCCATAGCTTGTGCCATAATCGCCGCTGAGGCTTCCCTTCTTTTCAGTGAATTGAAGAAACAAGATATTAAAAAAAGAGAGGAAAACAATACCGAGGTAGATCGTTCCAATAATCGGGAATTTTGCAAATGGAAATTTTTGACTGAGAAACTGTATACCAATTGCGATGAATAAAAAAAGGAGCGGAAGCAGCACGATAAAATAATGCATGTGTGGCGGGATGTGTAAAAGAGCATAGAGTACTGGAAGACAGAGCGTCGCATAGAGGAGCGGTCGTGATAATGTATGTTTTCGCCAAAATATGAACATGCCGAAAAGAAGCAGTGGATAATACAGGTAGAAAAGAGGGCGCAAACGAAAAAGAAGTGGATATTTGGCTGCAAATTCAGCAATATCATTCCCCATAATAAAGAACCAATTTCCGGTATGGAGTATTTGAAAAGGTCTTAACAGATGGGTGATTGTTAGTCCATTTTCCACCCTGCCGCCTGCTCGGGAGACGGCATCAAGCGTTGGTAGCCCGTGTGTCATTTCGTAGTACACCCACGGAAGTGCTGGTATAATACCGAAAAAAATACCAAGCAAAAGGTGGCGAAAGCTCACGCGAGGCTTTGTAAGGAAGAGGAAAAGGTTGAAGGGGACAAGGAAAAAAAGGAGCGCTTGGTGGACTTGTATCAGGAGCAGAGAAAAAACAGCGTATGGGAGCCAAAAGCGTTTATCCTTGTCGTAGCGTATTTTGTGAAACGCATAAAAAAGCGGGAGGGAAAGAGGAAGAATAAAGTCTTGCGCCCAGATTTTTCGCGAGAAGAGTATTGCCCAAGGAGATACAGCCAGAAAAAGCGATGTGATGAGTGATACGTGTTTGCCGTAATATCGTTTTATCAGAAGATAGAATAGTCCAACGGTAAACGCATTGAGGATGCCAATGCAGGCTGATAGAAATCGCGGATCAGTCGAAAGGAGAACAAGCGGGAAGAGCGTGTACAGAAAGAGTGGCGGATTAAGGATGCCAAAGCTTGAGACAGAGGAGGCAGGCAAAAATGGGTGGTCAAATAGCGGACGGGTTGCTAAGAAAAGCGATGTAGCCTCATCTGCCTTAAATTCAATTGCTTGTAAAAAGGTGACTCTGAAAAGAAGCGACAGCGCGACAAGAAAAAGAAACGTCATATTTTATATATTGACAATACTCGTCATTAATGAAATTATAGAGGAGCGATGGCAGAAAAAAAATATGCATATGGCAAAAGGTCTCTGTGGCAGTGGATTGTCATTTATCTTGTTATCGGTGGGTTGATATACGCAGTGCTCTACTATTTCGTCTTGGGGAAAAAAGGTGGATACGACTATAACGCCCCAAGCGATACTACCCAGCAAACATCTCCTTATAACTACGATAAATAACCTCATCATTATTCCTGGTGTATAATTGATGCATGAAAAACGGTCAAATGAAAACGAGAGTTTTATATCCGAAAGCACAGGTTGCAAAACGCATCAGCGAGCTGGCAGAACAAATAGCAAGAGATTATAAAGATAAAAACCCACTTCTTGTCGGTATTCTCAACGGAACTGTTATTTTCATGTCAGATTTGATTCGCGCGCTGTATAGATCAGGAATGGATGCTCAGATAGATTTTCTGTCTGTCTCAAGCTACACAAAAGGGGATACATTTTCAGGCGCCTCAAAGGTTATTGCAGATATAAGAACAGATATTTCGGACAGACACGTGCTTATTGTCGAGGATATTATTGATACAGGATATACCTTACAGTCTATTCGTGAATATCTCTTGAGCAAGAAGCCGAAAACGCTTAAGATCGTTGCATTGCTTGATAAAGTAAAAAAGCGGGAAGTCAACGTACCGGTTGACTATATAGGATTTACCATGAAGAGCTCGGCATGGGTTATTGGATATGGTTTTGACACAGATGGTTTCGGACGCGGGAGGGCGGACATAGAAGAAAAGATTACCTAACCTATCGAATTACAGTTGACGCAGATTTTTCGCCCCATTCGCGCATTTTCTCAATAATATCGCGTAAGGATTGACCTTTTGGCGTTAGTGAATATTCGACGTGGAGTGGAATCTCTGCAAATATCTTCTTTTTTACAATTCCATCTTTCTCAAGTTGTTTTAATCGAAGCGAAAGCGTTTTTGGACTGATGCCAGGCAACGCTCGCTGAAGTTCTCCAAAGCGTTTGGTATTCTCGCATAATTCACGAAGAATAAGAACAGTCCATTTGCTGCCAATGATTTTTATGGTGCGCATGACGCAGTCTTTGTTTTTGTCTGTCATATATAAAACTTTTTGTATAAGACGATAGATGATGGAGGATTGAAGATAGGTTTGGAAGATGGATGGTAGAGGATAGATATCTTTCTATCTTCTATTTTCCCTGCCTGCCGGCAGGTACCTTCGACCACTATTTTCTACTTTCTATTATCTATTGTCTTTTTCAGATTATATCATGCTTTCCGTCTTATTACTATACTAAATGTAACTACTTTACAAAATAAAGTAGTAGTGCTAGAGTATAGTCTCTATGAAACAGTTTGATCAGTTAGCAGATACAGCAACTGTTGAGAAAACGATTGCTGCACTGGCGGAAAACGGGGTTGATGCAATTTTTGTGCAGTCAGGACAAGAAGCAAAAGAAAAAGCACTTTCCCTTATTCCTGATGGAGCTGAGGTTATGAATATGACGTCTGAGACCTTACGTACTCTTTCTATTGACCAGGCAATTCTTGCATCAGATAGATATCACGCTGTAAAAAATACACTCTCAAAAATGGATCGGAAAACCCAGGGGAGAGAGATGCAAAAATTAGGTGCAGCGCCTACCTATACTATCGGGAGCGTGCATGCAGTGACAGAAGATGGTCATGTGCTCATTGCGTCAAATACCGGTAGTCAATTACCAGGATATGTATATGGTGCAAGTCATGTAATCTGGATTGTTGGGACGCAGAAAATTGTAAAGAATACTGATGAAGGAATTAAGCGAATCTATGAGTACGTGTTGCCGCTTGAGTCAGAGCGTGCACGGAAAGCATATGGAGCGCCGGGAAGTAATGTCAGTAAGTTACTAATTCTCAACAAAGAAATAGCACCGGGACGAATCACGCTCATTTTTGTTAACGAGAAACTTGGTTTTTGACATTCCCCTTCCTCTCTTGATCCATTCGACTCCTTTTGGTCGCTCAGGATCAACCCTGAGTAAAATTGAAGGGTTGACAGTAGGTTCAGCAATATAGTATACCCGTATCCATGCGGATACGCCTTGGGAAGCTTGATCAGACTGCGCTCGATATAGAATTTCTTCTCATAAGTGTCGTGCAAGGAGTTGCGCTCGCAGCTCTGGCACAAAGCGCTGCGCCAGTATTGAGTAATTTTTTACTTTTACACTACTGGCCATATGCGTTGTCAGCTTTCCTTTTCATCCTCATTTTTTGGTCACAAGCGATTATTCACGCAGTCAGTTTTATTGATTGGCCGCTTGATTTGTGGCATAACTTTCTCTATTTTTTAGCAAGTCTCGTTGAGGTCATGTCATTTAGCCATATGACAGATCCAAAACTCTGGTTTGCATTCGTGCTTGGTTTTATTGCTGTTGCGGAGATTTTGTATATTGTTGACTATCGGCTTATAAGACAACATCAGAAGAAGTTTTCAGGGTCTCCGGCGCTCCGTGAGTTGTATAAACATATTGTTACACGACAAAAATTTGAATTAACTGTACTTGTTCCAGGAGGAATTCTTTTTAACATCATCGTACTCGTGCTTATTATTCTCTATCCTAATCTTTTTCTTGAAAAAGGTTATCATCTCATTCTTATTGGCCTTCAGATTCTGTTTGACGTACTCATCCTCGTCAATTCGCTCCAGAGCTTTAAGAAAAGATCATATCTCATCAATAAATGCGCGCAATAAGAAAGCATTGTTATGGTTTTTTTAGACGAAAAAAGGCAACGGTTTTTATCTTTTCTCCCTCAACGATATGCGCTTTGCCAAGGTATTCCTCTTTTCCAACCTGCATCAGCTCATCAATGACTTTTCTCACGCGGGGAGGGTTGGCAGGGAGATTATAATCGAGACGAAATATTTTTACTGGGTCCTTAAGTCCCTTTTCAACAGACATTTTAAAAGGAAAAGCATGAATTCCGCCATACTCGCTCTTCCCGATTGCTTTTTCACCAAACCAGGAGCGCAACCAGAATACGAGGTACGTTGGGAGGATATTATCGCCGGCATTTTTTGCCGCGTTGAAATATTTCCCTCTCCACGGGAGCCAGAGACGGACGATAGCCCCACCGATCCTATCCAGGATCGTTTCTGGGATAAACATGTCCAAAGAGCCATGGTAAAAACCGTTTAGTTTTTTTGGCGTTGTTCCGTTGACAAACTCGTTTTGCAGGTGTTTTATTTTGTCGTTCATAATCTTGAGTATAGCAAACATCTTTTAGAGCCGTAATGCTGTTTTTTCCGAATATGTACCTACAGCTGTACGGCAAATATGAAGCGTTAGTGAAGGGACGGCGAGTGTTAAACCTATTGCATTGACAAGGGAGCGGATATAGGTGCCGCTTGAGCAGGAGATTTCAAAAGTATAGGTTGGGAATGAAGCATTTGGTATGTTGCTAAGTGTTTTGTGCCAACGCAACAAAATTTCTTTTTGTCGAAAGTCTCCCGTGACTTTTTCAATGCGCTTCTGAACATATTTCATAAGATTCAATGCTGAGATTTCATTTCTTGCTTTCAATTGCAGTGAGGTAATCGTAATACTGTTGGTTGGGAGAGTAATCTCATCTAATCTATTTTGCCGTGCCCAGTAATACAATGGTTTTCCTTGAATCGCAAAAGATGAGTATGGAGGAAGGGTTTGTGTTTGCTTACCACGAAAAGCATCAAGAAGATGAGGAGTTATTGTCGGGTACTCTTTTTGAGGAGAGAAAGCAGTAATTTTCCCCAGTACGTCATAGGTATCTGTGCTTATACCAAGGAGCAATGAAAAAACATAGGTTTTCGGCAGGTTCTCATAGTCTTTGCGATTTTTATTTTCATCGCCTATGAGAACAAGCACCACCCCCTCTGCCATCGGATCAAGTCGCCCCGCATAGCTTAGTGTTACGCCGTTATACTCAGGGTGTTTCTCTTTCCATTTCTCAATAAGCCCAAGCGGCGTCATGCCAAGTGGCTTATATAAACTCACGACATGCTGCATGGCGTCTATTGTACACTGTCTTAAAACTACACTATACTTTTGGTGGTGAGAAACTATCTTATCCCGGGTTTTTTTCTTGGATTACTCGTCGGCTATATTTTACAAAATGTATACCCCGTGTTTTTGATCTGGGAATTCGAGCGCTACACAGCATTGCGACACGTACTCGGAGCTCCCGAGACCTCTTATACTCAAATAAACGGTGTTATTTTACGCTTGTATTTTCATCTCCTGCACGCTTTTGTCGGAGGCGCTGTTGGTTTTTTGATTTTTCATTTCCGCTACCGATACGTCGGGTACATAGTCCCATTATCAAAAAGCACACGAATTCTCGTGTCCATTCTTGCATTTCTGCTTCTTTTCTTCTTCATTCGGATTGATCTTTTTGACCAGGTTTTAGCTTCTCAGCAAAAAGCTATAGCGCAGACAATCGATACTGTCTCTTTCTTGCGAAGTTTGTTTGCTCCACCAACTGTTGTTATCGATAATGCGGAACAAACTGACGAAGAGGATATCCAGGAAGTTGCTACGCCTGAAGTAAACCAAGAAGGTAAGCTCGATGATGAGACAGAAGGTATTTTTCGTCCACCTGAGCAGATGGGGACACCACGTCAGATATATGATGCATTGAATAGTTACAGACGGGCAAAGGGATTACTGACGCTTGTTTGGGATAATAAATTGGCTAATTTCGCACAAAGCAGGGCGTCCACATTTGCAACACAAGGCGGAGACGATCACCGGGGATTTGACGAGTTCTTGCAAAAACAAAACGGATTTGCCATCTTAGGGTTTGATGACGTAGCCGAGAACTCTGCCTACCTCTTAGGCTCACAAGCGTCTGGTGAACGAATAATTACTGAATATTTTGCAGAAAGTAAGGAACATAATGCAAATCAGCTGGAAGCGACATTTACCCACGTCGGCATTGGTGTCTCAGGGATAAGCGTAGACATTGTATTCGGTGGACAAAAGCGAAAGTAGGTATATAATGCTT
>CAZSQB010000047.1:0-7925 GCA_964608945.1 uncultured Gammaproteobacteria bacterium | reverse complement strand
TTCTCATCCTGAAAACCGGGATTCGACTTCCCGTGGGGTCACCGAGCTGAGCTCGGTGAATAGCCAGCTGAGCTGGCTCACATTTAATCATTTCTGATATCCTGACAGTATGTACTACGTATACATTCTGTTTTCTGAGGTTGATAAACAACTATACACCGGATTTACTCCTGATTTAAGATCACGATATAAAGCGCATACAATGGGCTTTGTAAAAGCTACCAAGTATAGAAGGCCTTTAAGGCTAATATACTACGAATCATACGAAGATGAGCTTGACGCACGAAGAAGAGAAAAATATCTAAAAGGTGGGAATGGGAGAGGTGAATTAAAGGTTCAATTAAAAGAAATATTGACAAGACTAAAATACAAAAATATTTGAGCGAAGTGTAGACTTCCCGTGGGGTCACCATCGGGAACACCACCTTCCGAAAGTGTACGAATAGCCTAGTATATCGGGCTAATCGTGTGATTCAAATAAGCAAAATTGGGAACTCCTCGCTAGCTTCAAAATCGTTAACACCCTACGGGAATTTGAATCATACTCTTAATAAGAGGGGAAACTTGCATTTTGTCTTAGTTTCCCTTATACTGTATAAACAGAACTAATAAAATTCTAGGTTCTGGCAGTTTATGAGCAAGATAGGCAGTTTGCGAACACAACCAACAGGATATAAAGCATTTATTCCTTTCAACTTTCCAGCAAAGGATCTTATTACGTGGGATCAAGATCTTATTCTTCTCCTCTCCCAAGCTGATCAAGCAATCGGAAGTTTAAATGCAATTGATCAACTTATTCCTGATGTAGATTTCTTTATTCTCATGTATGTAAGAAAAGAAGCAGCTTTATCAACACAAATAGAGGGAACACAGGCAACGCTTTTGGACGTTATAAAGGCTGATGCAAAACTTGCTGATAGTGATATACCTTCGGACGTAGATGAAATCCAAAACTATATTAAGGCAATGAACTATGGTATGGAAAGATTAAAAACACTTCCACTTTCTCTTAGGCTTATCAGAGAGATACATGAAAAGCTACTTGCAGGTGTAAGAGGACAGCATCGAAATCCCGGAGAGTTTCGTAAAAGTCAAAACTGGATAGGAGGTCCAACTATTGCTACTGCTACGTTTGTTCCTCCACCTCCATATGAGATGAACCAAGCGTTAAGCGATCTAGAAAAATTTATTTATGAGTCAACATCTAAACTTCCGCTGCTTATCAAAGCAGGGCTCATCCATGCACAATTTGAAACGATCCATCCATTCCTTGATGGCAATGGTAGAACTGGAAGACTGCTTATTACATTTTATCTTTATAAAGCAGGGATTTTACCACGACCTCTTTTGTATATTTCAGATTTTTTTCATAAAAACAGAAGAGGTTACTATGACAGATTAAATAGCTATCGTTTTGATACGGGAGCTGAAGGTTGGCTGAAGTTTTTCCTTGAAGGGATACGAATAGTCTCAAATCAAGCAGTTACGAAAGTTAAAAAAATTACAGAGCTGCGTGAGAAGGATATTAAAAAAGTTTCAACATTTGGTAAAAACGCTGATAGCGCGCTTGTCTTACTAAATAAAATGTATGCATTTCCAGTTGTTGATGCAAAATTAGTATCAATTATGACAAAGATTTCTTCTAAAGCCAATGTCAATGATCTAATTGTAAAATTTGTCAAAGCAGGAATCTTAGAAGAGATTACAGGAAAACAGCGAAACCGCCGTTTTATTTATCGAAAATATATCGAACAATTTACAGATAGTGAGATTCTGTAACGTTAATCGGAGTAGACAGTTTGCAGATTATCAATCCAACTCAAAAGCGGTTTAAATAGAGAAACCGTGGGGTCACTGTCTAAGAATTTACAATCCGTTGTGCCTAAGGTATAATTTCATATAATTATGGGTGGAATTGAAAATATCGATCAAGGAAGATTTACCCAAGGAGTCACCCCCTCTGAGACACAAGTAACCTCTCCGACGTCTTTTACCATGAAAAATATTGCGAACGCAATTGCTTGTGCAGTTGAAGAATTACATGGAACACCCTTGATTGATCCGAATGTAAAACATGCGAAATCGGCGCTACACTATGGCAGAATGCATGCTTATACGACAGTCAGACAAGCAAAGGAAGCAGCTCGTATAGAAAGCGAAGAATATTGGGAAATCCCAAAGCTTGGAACGGGAAGGCAAAGAGATGTCGCATTTGATGAAAGCCATATATTGGGTATTTTTGATGCACTAACTGGGATGACCCAAGGAATAACCGTAAAGGCACGACATATGGCCCAAGCGCACTTAACTCCTGAAGTATTCAGAAGAGCAGAGGAGATACTTTTTAATCTCGAACCAGCTGATCAACAAACAACTTGTGACTTGAACGCTCCTCTTATTAGTTTTGAGAATAGATAAGTTTTCATGATTCTAATACCCTGCGGTCGCTAGGAAAGAAAAAGAAGTAGCTTCAGGCTGAATAATTGATTTCCACTGCCTCAGCGAAGCTTGAATCTGGTTCTCCTCCTTCGCTAAAGCTACGGAAGGACAAGGCAATTCTGAAAGCAGTGGGTCACCGAAGGGAACATAACTTTCCGCAGTATCACGAATAGCTTGATATATCGGGTTAATATCGCGTTCGATATTCTTAACCCAGTATTTCTTCATCAGCTTCAAATCTCTTTGACCCGAAGAGACTTCAAACCTTGAAAGTATTGACTTTCGTACAATTTTGTACTATCCTGTACTTAATGTTGGCAATACTAAATGAGGTGAGCTACCTATGACACAAGTAATGAAAGCATCAGATGTGAGACAGCGATGGAGTCAATTACTCAATAAGGTGTTCCGTAATCAAACTCGAATAGTTGTTGAGAAGAGTGGTATTCCTGTGGCTGCAGTTATCTCTGCTGAGGACTTAGAGCGGTTTACCAGGCTGGAAGAACAAAGGGAGCGGAATTTTGCTGTTCTTGATGAGATTGGTGAGAAGTTTAGAAATGTACCTCCCGAAGAGATTGAGCAAGAGGTTAGTAAAGCGTTACGTGAGGTTCGATCAAAGAACCGTAGAAAATCTTCCACTATCCGCAATACTCTATGATATCTGCAGTTTTGGATGCGAATAGCATTGCTTCCGGTATTCTCGGGTATCGCAATCCCGACAGCATACCAGGTACAATACTTCGGTTATGGCGAAAGGGTATGTTTATCCTTGTTACCTCTAAAAGTATCCGTGATGAAGTGAAGGAGGTACTGCGCAAACCATATTTTACTACTCACCTGACTCCTCAGGAAATATCCCGGATTCAAGCGCTCCTGCAATTTCAAGCAAAACAGTGATCATTACTGAAACTGTACATAATATTGCAACTCACATTGAGGATGATTTGATACTTGCAACAGCAGTTAGCGCAAAAGCTGATTACCTAGTAACTGGAGATGGACCATTGCTTCAAAAAGTTGGTGATTCTTACCGTGAGGTTAATCTTGTTACTCCAAGCGAGTTCCTCCAAATACTTAAACAACAAAGCTAATCTTAATATACTTGTCTATGAGGTTATCTACTCATGCTGACAGCGGTTCAAATAGAGGTCCCGTGGGCTACAAAGTTAAAGATAATTGATAAGTGCGATAATCACAATAGAGATTCCTACAATCAGAAAGAAATAACCAAAAATTATGGCCGGTATACCTTCATAGTGATATAGCTGAAAAAAGCGAAACTTTTTTTTCTTTAACATCTCAATATCCTTTAGACTAAACGGAATGTAGTCTCCTGCAGATACCGCAAACTTTCTTTTTTTAACTCCCATGTAACCTGCTAAGATAAATAAGATCCCAATTACAAGCCAAATAAACAGATTCATATCTGACAATACCCTAATAGTAACACACTCATAAACAAACGAGTAGTTTTTCTAATCCTAAAACGGTGATCACAGGTTTGAGAAAAGTGTGAAAAAAATTATATTTTTCCCTAGGTGCTGTAGCTAAACCACCTCCCAGGTGTGAAACACCAGGTGTAAAACAATCTTGAAGCTTACTGCTCCGCGTGTCAGCGCAGTCAGAGTGTCAAATCCCATACCTCTTTGTATTTCTCTAAAATCTCAGGCAACTTCTCAGTCCATCCTCTTCCCACACTCCCCCGCATCTGAATAATTTTCTTTGAATAATACTCTGGTATAACAAATGCTTTATGGAATGTTTAGGATTTTTTGTAAACTTTCTTATGCGGCCTGATAGCAAGGAAACGCACAACATTCCTCCCTATCCATCTATAAATAATTCGAATATCAGAAGTAACACTGAAAGCCCATCTATCCCTGAGCCTTTTGGCTAGAGGGTGATTCCGAAGTCGAGTATCATGAGGATTTCTCCTAAACAATTTTACTTTTTCTCTAATTACTTTCCGTAATCTTACATCTTCTTTATACAAAACTACCAACATGCTTTCGTACTGTCCTGTTAGCTCAATCTTTAGCATGCTTCTTTTTTATTTTTTTATCTAACTCATTAAAGTATTTATCTACATCCTCATCTGTTTCCCAAACTAAATCTTTATTTCTTGGCTCTGCTTCAGATCGCAGGACAGCCTCTTCAAACTCTCGCGTAAAACCGTTTTCAGTTATCTCTTCCTCCTTATCTAATATTCTGCGAAGTCCGTCACGAACTAGCTCACTGATTGAAGAATATCTACCCTTCTTCAACAGTCTCTTCATATCCTCATGCATTTCTTTGGGGATTGAAATATTCACCGTCGCCATATGGCAATTATTGTATGACATGTATACATACTTTGTCAATCAGAAAACGGTCTTCATTACGGTTTCTGGGATAAAACTGTCAAGGACCGAAGACAAGAAATCTCATAAGTATTATTATACAATGACTCCGTGAATATATCTTATCGGGTTTTGCATGTTCGGGGAACTATTTTACAGACTTAATTTCGGTGCGCTCTGGGGAACTAAAAGAAAAGGCATCGCCACTGCTGCAAAACGCCGAAGTGTTCAATGATTTTTGGTCGGCAGACGAAGTCGGCCAAGTCATGAAAGAAGTAGGTTTTGAGAATGTAACTAACTACAATATGACAGACAGAGTCATGAAATCATCTCGCCATATGAAACTGATGCGTTGGGCTGGCCTCCCACTCGTCATAATTTCCGAAGCCCTCTTCCATATCACCCCCCATTTCATGACCACAAATACACAATGGGACACGTATCAGGAAGGGCTTTTCAAATTCGGAGTGACAAGCTACAACGTTCTCTTAGCTTAAAAACCTGCCGCCTCTACTTGAGTTTACGCTGCGTAACTGAAATCGGTTTATTCTCGTTCAAAAGGTCAAATAATTTTTTATTCTCCTCTGTTGGCGAAATCAAATATGCCATTTTTGCCGCGTCTTTTGCTCTTTTATAATCTTTCAAAAGATAGGATGACTGTGCAAGAACGCGCCAGAGTATTGGGTTTTTCGGCAGGACAGTCAGTGCTTTTTGCGCAAAGCCTCTTGCTTCTTTCTCATTATCATACACAAGAAGAAATTTGGCATAGTTTTCATACACGCGATAATTCTGACTTTGTGTTACGGCCTGCAAAAGATATTTCTTTGCCATTTTTTTATTTTTCTCAGCAGTGTAAATAATCCCAAGATTATTGAGATTCGCATAATAGGGATATTCATTTACTGAAGATACGACATATGGTTTTGCTTCTTTATACCGCCCAACTAATATTAGTTCTGTTCCATGAGCATTATCCAACAAGAAATTTTTTCGCGCTACCTTGATGTCATGACTTGTCAGCGTCAATCCATCCTTCCAATTTGGCGTCCTGACAAATGTACGGATGCCAATAAGAATGAGAATAACAATGCAGACACCAATAGTCAGTTTTTTTGTAATGTTAGTAGCCCACTGCATATACGCAGTTGCACCAAGACCGATAAGGCCAACGATTGGGAAATAAAACCATCTGTCTGCGAGGGTCGCATCAAGCGGAATAATATGAATATGTACCCCAATTCCTATCGCAAACCAAATAAAGAATAGAAGAAAGACAAGAAAGTGCTTCTTTTTTTTGTAAGTCAAAAAACCTAAAAACACCATCAAAAGTAAAACCATTAGATCAACAACAAGTGGGATAACAAAATCTTGCACCGTTATTCCCCGCACAATCCAAAAATTATTGGTCACAAGATCTTTTGGAAAGAAAAACGTTGTGAGATAGGTAAAGATGATATAAGGAACATTTAAGGCCTTAATAATAAATGGCGCGTTGGTTATCGGAGCAACTGCTGTTTGGGCAAGGAACATTTTCCCGACACCATAGCGTAAAAAGACATAAAATGCGAAAGCAGCAAACGTAAAAAAGAGGAAAGTCTTTCCTCGTCTTTTGTAATACACATAATGAAGAAAAAGTACGATAAAGAAAAAGAGTATTCCGGTTTCTTTGGAGAGGACAGACAACAAAAGTAATATGCTGATTAGAAGATATGTTCTTGGAGTAGTCTTTTTTTGTGTCACAAATAAAAGCGCATTCATGCCAAAAAAGAAAAATAATACCTCCTGAAAATTTGCTATAAAAACTACTGCTTCGTTGTTGATTGGGTGAATAAGGAACATAAGACTTGCGACAAAGCTTACAGTCCGGGGAAAGAATTTTCTAAAGAAGAGAAAAAGAAGAACTGCATTTACTATATGTACGAAAAGCTGAAATATATGATAGGGAGTGGGATGTAACCCAAAAAGCGCATAGATCAAGGCATAGAAAAAAAGCATGATTGGCCGATAGAAAATGCCGACTAATCTATCTGCGCCACCGCTCTCATATGTGCTCCCAGTAAAAAATTGCATGGTGTTTGAGAGCGAATGAACCAGTGTGTTATTGATGATTTGGTAAAAATCATCTGCGACAAAACCATTAACCATGAGGTTTGCATAAAGCAGCAATCCAATAAAAACAATAAGAAGGATGCATGTCCGTGTGCGAATCACAGCATGAGCATAATCGATACGCTTCTTAGTGTCAATCTAGGTATAGAAAAGACTAAGAAGATATTTAGATACTTATTTTCTGTTCATTTCTAGGAGCAGAGTTAAATGCTGGATGCAACATAGGTGGCAATTGCAACACACTATTATTGTTCATAATCAAACTCACGAGTGCTATCGTCCTCTCAAGCGCCTTTTGAAAAATATCAATATCCTCATAGCCTGAGTTAACCCTGATATGGAAGGTTCCGTGAGGATCCTTCTTCCAATTCCAATTTGTCACACCACTGAAAACAACATCGTCAAACCCTTTTGTGAATTTATAATCACAGAGATATTCAAGCAAGATATGCTCGAAAAGATGTCCGATTTCCGTGCGCAGCACTTCCTTTGCAAACGGCAGCTTGTCATCGTTAAAGCATTTTGAAAGAAATATCTGGGGAAGTGACGTGTTGAGCATGCTGTACGTTTGGGGAATACTTCTCGTGTTGACGATCGGGCCAAAAATACTCATAGTAATCTCCGTTCGCTTTTTACCAAATTGTATGGTAAGAGTGAATATATTTGAAACTGTATAGGATAATGGCTGTAATATTGACGGTTTCAGTAGAGACATAGGGCAGGAATTACAAGTTTTTAACCCGTATCTTACTGGATTCTTACTCAGAGTAGACCTTTGCAACTGTTCGTGTCAAGCTAGACAGATTGTGCTCAAAAGATGTATAAAAAGAGGCTGATATAGAAGAGTTCGTGAGGAGGAGTGTAAGAAAATCAGTCTGCTGGGTACGGGGGAGTGTGCACCATTGGGCGGGGGCCTTCAATAGATTCTTTCTTCGCTTTAGGTAAAGGTTTGGTCAAGACGATCGGTAGGACTTCATCCATGTGCTCGACAAACTTGAACTTCAGATCATTAATCACTTCTGCTGGAACATCTTCCAA
>CAZSQB010000046.1:0-7948 GCA_964608945.1 uncultured Gammaproteobacteria bacterium | reverse complement strand
GCAGTTGCCTGGTGAGGTTTTCTTGATCGTCAAAAATCCGGTGCGCTTGCTCAGTATGTGTATCATGAAATGCTTTGACACGCGCGATCATTTCGCCTGTTGATTCTTTTGGCCTGCCGGTGTCGATTATGTAGAACTTTTGAGCGATGCTCTCAGGAATGCTAAATGGAACTGGTTGAATAATTTTGAGGTCATTTGTTTCTTTACGAAACCATAGTAAGCCGCCATGCAAAACTGTCGCAGGATCACCGCCAGATGGTCTGCCGTGCTTTTTTTGCTCAGCTCGAAACGCGATGTCGTAAATGCTTTCTAGATCCAAATTGTCATCTCGAGGAGTGAAACGACGAGAGATCTCTTGGGGATTTCTCCCCCTCGACAAGCTCGGGGTCGAAATGACACTATGATGTCCTGAAACAAGTTCAGGATGACTTTTTTTGAGGAATAAGCTGACCGCAGCTGCAATACTCACTGCGAGCGCTGCAGATGACCCAAGTCCTGCGCCGATTGGAATGTTTGAATCTATAGTGAGCGTAAAACCCTCCGTCATGCTGGCCCTCATTCGAGGATCTATGACTTGTCCAGCATCTCTCACGTTAGAGATTCTGGAGTCCTCCACGCTTCGCCCTGTACCGTCTGGTACAGGGCTTCGCTCTGAGTCCCCAGAATGACGATCCTGGTAATAGAGCAACGTCTCGCCGATTGCGAGTATTGGATATGATAGCGGGTCTTTTGTTAGATTAAGAAGAAGTGTTACATTTCCAGTTTTTATAAACTCCTGCCATTTTTTCTGCGCCAGCTTTGTTCCTTCAAGTACTGCAACTGGGGAAACAACGGCTGATTTATTAAAGTTCTTTGAGATAATCTCAATTTTCTTGTCTTTTCGTGGAGATATCAAAACAGTACACCTTTTGTCAATAGCAGCCAAAAGTGCTGGTTTACCATAGACAACCACATGCTCACCTAAAAAGTGAATTTTTCCCGGGGCAGAGACGGTAATAATCTTATTATCTCTTGCCATTTAGCTTGTCATTATAATTTTGTCGCTCCAACTTATTAAAAACCTTTGTAAATTTCTAATTTCTAATTTCTAATACCTAATGTATTTAGGAATTTAGCCATTTAAGATTTTATTAGAAATTAGAAATTAGAAATTTGAAATTCTCACACTGGCTTTACCTTCACTCCATACAGTATCAATCCATCTGGTGCTGCTTTGCCAATTCTTCGAATTACCCCGACGACTTT
This sequence comes from uncultured Gammaproteobacteria bacterium, assembly GCA_964608945.1. Classification (GTDB taxonomy): domain Bacteria; phylum Patescibacteriota; class Microgenomatia; order Levybacterales; family UBA12049; genus CAYWEP01. The sequence goes on along the minus strand of CAZSQB010000046.1, from coordinate 6,703 downwards.
TTGCCCGTATTTCAGTCCATACTCATCGCAATCAACGACTTGGACAGACATTCTTTTTTTGTTTTCAAACTCGACGATTGCCGCAATGTAGGGTGCTTCGTGCTCAAAACCAACTGGTGCGACATATACTTTTGTCCATACGACAATCTTGCCACGCTGGCCTAAGAATTTATGTAATTCCTTATGGTGTCGCCAAACTGTTGCCGGATTGTTAGTCATATTCCTTGATTAGATGTCATCCTGAGTGAAACGAAGGATCTATTCCTTGTCACCCTGAACTTGTTTCAGGGTCTTTTTTCGAGATGCTGAAATAAATTCAGCATGACAGAAGATTCTTCGCTAACGCTCAGAATGACAAACTACGTTTGCAATACGTGCACTACAACCGTTGCTCCTGTGCCACCGACATTTTGTGTTAAACCAACTTTCGCCCCCTCTACATGCCTGCGGCCTGCTCTTCCTTGCAATTGTTGCGTGATTTCGACAATTTGCTTGACGCCAGTTGCGCCGACTGGATGACCACAGGCTTTTAAGCCTCCAGATGTATTGACTGGCATTTTGTTGCCAAGCCGCGTGTGACCAGAAGCAATGAATTCTCCGCCTTCTCCTTTTTTGCAAAATCCCAAATCCTCCATGGCGAGAATTTCTGCAATGGTAAAACAATCATGCACTTCAACGACATTGACGTCTTTTGGTCCTATTCCTGCCTGCTTTAACGCTTTTTCCGCAGCAAGTCGTGTCCCTTTTAATTCTGTCAAACTCTCCCGCTGCGAAAGGCTTATCGTGTCCGTCGCCACCGCGCTCCCCGTAATATAAACCCCTTTATGTCCTTTCTTACTTTGTCCCTTTGCTTGCCCTGAGCTTGTCGAATGGGTCTCTTTGTTACTTAATACCACAGCTGCTGCCCCATCCGTTATGGGTGATGAGTCAAAAAGCGTAAATGGATCAGTGATTCGTGTACTTTTCATAACTTTTTCAATTGAGATTTCAAATGGAAATTGCGCTTTATCATTAAGTGATGCGTGGTAGTGGTTTTTGACAGCAACGTGCGCCATATGTTCTTTTGTCGTGCCAAATTTTGCCATATGCGCTTTTGCCAAGAGGGCGTAGAGCCCGGGAAATGTTAAGCCGGCGAGGCGCTCATCCTCAGCGCCTGCTCCCATAAGACCCGCCATCACCTTTCCTGGCGAAGCATCAGTCATTTTCTCAACGCCGACAACCAGTACGCTTTCGTGCAAACCTGAAAGGATTGATTCAATCGCATCATGGACTGCGAGTCCGCCTGAAGCGCATGCTCCCTCGACTTTTCGCGCTGGTGCGTTGCTTCCAAGAAGTGACGCGACCACTGCGCCCAGATGCTCCTGAACTGAGAGAACACCTGAGAGCATATTCCCGACAAAAATGCCATCAATATCTTTTATGTCTAAACCCGCATCATCGAGTGCTTCTTTCGCAGCGTCAAATGCCAAGTCGTAAAAACTTTTGTCCCACAGTTCTCCGAATTTGGTTAAACCAACACCGGCAACTTGTATCTTCATATTTTGAATAAATGTTATAAGGTTAGGATGCCAGTATGATGAGTGGGTTATGTTTAAGGTTTACAAATAACCTTTTACTCTAAACTATACCGGCTTCTTAACCCTAACCACTAAACTGTATTCTTGACTATCTGTCTCTGAAACAACTGCATATAGTCGATATACTCTTTTTCTTCTATTTGCTTTATCACTTTTGTTCTCTTCTTTTTCTGAAATGCAGCAATATGTCTTGTCGCTTGTATGACAAATGCATCACTCCCGGCTCCTGATCCATATGAGCAAATAAATATTCTTTCTCCTGGTTTGGCATCATCCAAAACTGCTGCCAGACCCATCAGTGATGACGCAGAATATGGGTTGCCGATTTTTTCAACTAAAAAACCCGCCTTTAATTGCGAGTCAGTAAATCCGAGCTTTTTTGCTGCGTTGCGAGGGAATTTTCCATTTGGCATATGAAAAACTGCATGGCTAAAATCAGATGGCTTCATGCTTGTTTTTTCTAAAAGATTTTTGCTTGCTGACAAAACATGGGTAAAGTATGCTGGCTCACCGGTAAATCGCGCACCATGGGAGGGGTATTTTTGTCCGTCGCGACGCCAGAAATCAGGCGTGTCAGTGGTATAGGATGTGGTCGCAGTAATTTCAGCGATGACGTTTTTATTGCCCAAAATATATGCGGCCGCTGCAGATCCTGCAGTGCACTCGAGAATATCACCGGGCTTTGCCTGTGCCGTATCACTCCCAATTGCAATACCGAATTCTATCTCGCCGGACTTTACTAAACTATTAATCAAGCGCACTCCAGCGGTCCCAGCTTTGCAGGCAAATTCTAAATCCGCTGCAAAGTAATTTCCATGCATACCGAGTATCTCTCCAACAATTGCTGATGATGGTTTTACAACATACGGATGGGATTCTGAGCCGATGAGTATTGCTTCTATTTGTGAAGATTTTAAACCGGCCACTTCCAGCGCATCCGATGCAGCAGCAACCGCGAGTGTTACTGCATCTTCATCAATCCCTGCAACGGATTTCTCGATAACGCCCAACCCGCCAACAACTTCCTGCTCTTCCCTTTTCCATGGCGCAGCGATTTCCGCAATCTTAATGCGATATTTTGGAATGTAAGTACCGTATGAAATGATGCCAGTCATAACAAATCTGAAATCGCAAAACGCAAATCTCAAAATTACATCGCAAATCGTAAATCTTTTTTTAGATTTCAGATTTTAGATGTAGATTTGCCATTTGAGGTTTGCGATTTGACATTCTTTCTCCCCAATCTCTCATGCGCTGTCCCCAGTGTTCCAGCACTTAAACTCGCAAGTAACGATATCTCTCCTGCCAGCACTGCTCCTGCGATAATTTCAGCAAACTGCTCAACCTTTCCTTCTCCCTTAATCCCCAATATTTCAAGCGCTTCTCTTTGTGTCGGTAATCCAGTTCCGCCGCCAACAGTACCAACCATCAAAGCAGGAAGATACACGGAGACATACAGATCTTCATTTTTCAAAAGCCGCATTGTCGTTATCCCGTGACTTCCCTCAACCACATGCGCGGCATCCTGACCTGTTGCCAGAAATATCGCGGCGATAATATTTGCAAAGTGCGCGTTAAAGCCTAAAGATCCGCTCATCGCGGACCCTAGCATACATTTAGCATACCAAACATCATAGAGTTTGTCTGGCGTTGTTTTCAGGACAGTCACAACAACCTTCCTTGGAAAGACAATTTCTGCCCAGGCTTTGTGACCGCGGTTGTTAATAAAATTGAGCCATGAAGGCTTCTTGTCAATGTCAAAATTTCCAGCAACAGAAAGACAAGTTGTTCCTGTTTTTTGCTCGATGAGCGCTGCCATTTTTTCCGTAGCAATCGTCACCATATTCATGCCCATTGCATCGCCTGTGTCAAAAGAAAATCGGACAAAAACATAGTCTGCCATGCTTCTTATCATTGCTTTTTTGTATTTCAGGTGCGAAGAAGTGCTTTCTGCGGTTTTTTTGAGGAGATTTTCATTTTTTTTAATCCAATCATAGAGTCGTTTGCTCTTTTCTATTGAGCCTGTAAAAAATACTGGTCCGCGGGTAGTCCCCACTTTATAGGCATAAACGTTTGCCCCGCCTGCTTCTGCAATCGCCTTACATCCTCGACTCACCGACGCCACGAGCGCTCCCTCGGTAGTCGCTAAAGGAAGGTAAATATTCTCTTTTTTGTCATTCCCGACCTGATCGGGAATCTTTGATCCTCGCTTTCGCGAGGATGACATTATTCGGAGAGGACCAGCGATTCCCATCGGTATCTGCGCTGCTCCAATCAAATTCTCAATATTTTTATTTGCTACTTGTTCCTCACTAAATGAAAATTGCCCAATGTGCAAAAGCTCAAGGTGCAGCTCTTTTTCAATCGCTTCCCGTCTATCTTTTGCTGCTTTATAATCCCTCAGTTGCATAGAAAAAGTACCCCAAAAAGGGGTTATGTAATAATACATCGTGAAAACTCAGGAAATCATTCGCTACATGTGCCCACTCTGTCTGATAAGGGAAATTGAAGAAATAAGGCTATTTTCATGTGCTGATTTCCTCATCAATGTCCCATTCCAATCTATTGCCCATTCTGCCCTCCCCAAATCTCCAATCACCAAACGCCTTATTTCCATAACAGACTGCGGAGTGACGTATTCAATCGAAAAAAGCGGTGAATCAGAATTCCACTGTATTTGAGGCGAAATACTACTTACCTTCCAAACAAAGCACTTTGGGAGACACGTGTCGTCTGATAGAACAGCTGCTGCGTTTCGCAGCATATCTATATTGTCATCAATAACAATGAGTGCACCAGCATTATTATCGTAGGCATCCTGCAACAACCTTGGCAAAAGTGAGGCCTTATCAGTTGCAGCAGCAACGCGTAGTCGTCTTTGTTCTTCTCTTGGTAATTTCCGACGAAGCTTTCCTAGTCCAGAGGTTGCTACATGCGGTATCCAACCACGTGTCCAAATAGTTGTTGTGTCCTTTGTTCTCAAGTAAAGCGCTTCTATTGCTTCGAATGCTTCATCATACCAAAAGTCTTCTGTGGGGTGTCTGCAGATTTCTCTTGCGATTTTTCCTGCGATTTCAGGATCCTGTGTTAGTTCGGTTGAGGCCTGATGTGGATGGACAAAACCATGATCTCTCTTTTGTGCTGCAAAAACAGCCCGGACTTTTTCAATAGAATTTGTCATATATTCCCTCCGGCAGGTACCAGACGGTACCTGCCAGTCCTGCACTGTATGGTGCGGGACGCTGGTATTATCCAAACAGGTTCAAAGGGTCGTCGCCTTAGGCGACCTCTCAGCCCTCTCGAGCTCCCCTATACCCATGATCATATCATGGGAAACCCGAATACCAAAGCACGAAATCCGAAACCGTTTCGAATTTCGATATTCGTGCTTCGGATTTGTTATAATTACCGTATGTCCTCGTTGATTGAGAAAGTGGTGTTGGGCGACAAGCAAGCGATTTTGGAGTTTTACCGACATTTTGCTCCCAAAATCCAGACCTATTTGCTTCGCCGCTTGCCTCGAAAAGAAGATGCGCAAGAAATAGTAAATGACGTTTTTTTAGATGCGCTTGATGCTCTACCGCTTCTAAAAGACAAACGAAATGTCCAAGGTTGGCTTTATAGAATTGCGCGCAATAAAATGGTTGATTTCTATCGAAAGCGCAAGATAAAATCAGTACTTTTCTCCCAGGTCCCTTATCTTGAGATTGCAGCCTCAAAAATGGAAGAGCCAGAATTTCAATTTGAAAAAAATAAAATGAGAAATAAGATCGAAAAAACAATGGACAAGTTATCAAGAAAATACAAGCATATTTTACAACTGCATTATGAAGACGGTGTGAAAATAAAAGATATCGCAACAATTCTCAATCTCTCATTCAAAGCAACAGAATCCCTCCTTTTCCGTGCCCGGATGGGATTTAAGAAAACCTATGAACGAACGTGATTTTTTGCGAAAGCTTGAAGAAAGAGCATCAGAACAGGAAAAATTAATTAAGCGAATGCCATTGCGCAATGTTTTCGTCACATCATCACTTTGGCTTGGCGAGCATCCGTGGCGATTCATGATCCCCTTCTCGTTTTTGTTAACCGCAGTTTTTCGCTCTCTCCTAAGCCATGATTACTATGAACTCGTTTTAGCAATTTTTGGTGGATTTGGAGGACTACGATGAAAAAAGAACCAGTACTACTTTTATTCATTGCTTACGTTTGGACGAAAACGCTTTTAGGTCTTGCAATAACGCCATACAAGTCAGTCCGCGAGCTGACAAGACACCGAGTATTGCTTCCTGTTGTCTTTTCGCCTCTTTTTGGCCTGGCGGCGTTATTTGTCATAGGCAGATTGGGATCATATTTTTTTGAGGTTGATGGTCTGATCCGAAGCTCCATGGCATTTATATTAAGCAGCGCACTCATCTCAATTCTCATGTGGCAGGCTTTACTTGTGTATTTGTTGTTAAGTTTCTACGTCGCCCTTCGAAAAACCTGATTTAGATTTTTTTGATCTCTGTTCCCTTTTTGGAGTCTTGGATGTCAAAGCCGAGTTTTCTGATTTTATTGCGGAGTTGGTCTGCCTGGGCAAAGTTGCCTATCTTTCGCAATCGTTGCCGCTCATCGATCATTTGCTGCACGTCACTTGGAATCTGTATCGGTACTCCCCTTTTTAAATGCTTTTGCGCGTTTTTTAAATCCAGACCCAGCACTTGATCCATTTTCAAAAGACTTTGCAGCTTGGCCTGCGGATTGGTATCTGATTTTACCAATTCCCACACGACTGCTAGCGCTTGTGGTGTATTGAGATCGTCATTGATCGCGTCAGCGAATTTTTGTTCGTACTCGAGAACCGAGCCGCGCGGGACGACGAGTCTTACGACTTCCTCTCGCAAACGCTCGAGTGCTTTCTGTGCTGCTTCAAGTGCGGGAAAGGTAAAATTCATCTCTTGTCGATAATGCGTCTGCAAGTATAAATAGCGAAGTGCTAACGGGTCAAAGCTGCTTTTGGCTAGATCGTATAACTTGTAATTATTGCCAAGGCTTTTACTCATGCGCTCTCCCTGGACGAGCATGAATGCACTATGTACCCAGTATCTCACAAATGGCTTGCCTGTCGCAGCTTCTGCTTGCGC
>CAZSQB010000045.1:0-8612 GCA_964608945.1 uncultured Gammaproteobacteria bacterium | reverse complement strand
CTATAATAATGAACGTTTTATTTTCACAATTTTGTTGGTACCATTTCTTTAGCCTGACAGGCTGAGGAGATTGTGTAACAAACACGCGTAAACCAATCTCCTCCAAAAGAGGAGATTTTTCGTATTATGGAAACAGAAAGACTTACGAGAAGAAACGTAAAAGGTGGTATACGGCAAGAGTTATGGAGTGTCGCTATAAACCAGAGAGCGAATCTTATCGCAGGACTAGGGTTATTGAGTGATGTCCAAGGAAGAATTAACGGTAAGGGAGAGTCTCACCATGATGAACAATCTCCATTAGGTGAAGTAATCGGCCATGAAATAGTAGCTGCTACGACGGATATCATTCCTGCAGGAAGACTCACCGGATCGCTACCCAACGAGGGCGTAAATACAGCACTCACTGAACCAGTACAGTTCGGTCCTAACGAAGCAGAGTATGATGCAGATACTACTTTTGAAGATGCTAATAATCTTCTTCCTGAGGCTGAAGGTGAAGAAGTACCCGAGGTAAAAATCGAGAGGCGCGGGGGAGATATCACAATAGAAATGTTTGAACCTGGGAGCCCTGCATTCTATACGTATATTGCTGAGATGTTTGACTTACGAGAACTGTATGGTGATTTACCAGCAACATGGTGGAAAGATCGGAAATTTAGAGCCCGAATTGTCGCCGACACAAAACCGGAACACCTAAAAACAGAGGCTGTACTAGAGGAGGCTACGCCAGAACCAGATAGGAGAAAAGAAGTAGACCAATCGTTTTACGGTGTTTGGGCAGAAAGATTTGAGTTACCTCTCAAGGATGAAGGTGATTTTGAAGCCATTGCTGATCATTTTCATCGTCAAATCGACTATGGCAATACCGCCTTTGATTTATTTATGAAAGAATTATTTCCCACTAATATTGAACATGACGGCCCCCGTGTAGAGTTGCAAAACCTCTCAGCTTATGAACCATCTGAAATATTGCATGATTTGTTGTCTAATCGTGTTGATTCAGGATATCAATATGAAGAGCAACGACAAATGTTAGATGCTGATATCTCTGGACAAATTGAAGCTATTGAAAAAAAATATGGATTAACCAAAGTGCTGAAAAGAGTTGAAGATCTTTTAGACTCAGAGTTATTTGTGGGAAAGAAAGGTGAGGTAGGTTCGGCATTATACTTCCGTACGTGGCATGATAGGGATACAAATGAGGTAGTCAGGATCGATAATAGACCAAGACCCGTATCTGAGAATCCTCCATATGCGAGAATGAAGGAACATCGTTTCCGAACACGGCCGATAAGGCTGCTCGCAACACCAAGTCAACCTCAGGAAATACAAGAAGCTATGGATACTGTGATCCCCGCAACGAACGGTCAAAAATTTAGAGTTGCATCTGTACAATATCATGCAGGGATGAAAGACAGGGCATCTGGGATTTTGAAGTGTTTACGTCGTGGGGTTGAAGCAGTTGCTAAAGGCAAACCTGGCATAATAAGCCCTCTTTTTGCAATGCCTGATCATATGCGCCTACGACTCACAATAAATGATACAGATGAATTAAAATCACAGCTACCAGCGGGTACCACTGACGCAAGAGTTTTGCTCAGGGATACGGTCCGTACATTCGTAACAGATCCTGTTATTCAGCGTCGCTTCGGCCTTCATTTGGATACTTCTCGAGGAAAGAACGGAATTAAAGAAAAAAATACAACCAAAAGAAAATTAAATACAGCGGATCGGCCAGAGATGCTTCGAGATATGATTTGCATAACCATCGATGATGTACCATTCCAAATAGAATTCATGTATTACGATAGGGAGGGCTTTAGCAATGCGCAAGTTAAAGTCGGAGAAAGAACTGAAGATGGATGGACAGGACCAGCAATTGAGTTACAAAACAGCACTAAATTGCTCGGACTTGTAGGTGTACTGCTCAATAAGAAGTTTCACGGGCGACCAGGTGATCAGCCAGGTGAGCCTACGTATCTAATTGCTCAAGCACGTGCACATATTGATAATATGGCTCAACGTATTCGTGAACAATCTATTGTCTAACTGTTCTGATATCTTTTATCTTCAACTGTAATTTTTTATTGCCATTCCAGATATTTTCATCAATCGTATAGACTACATCTATTGTCTCCCCGACTTTTAATTCATTTGCCCGATCACCAAAGCCGAAAGCAACAGCCTCCATGCTTAGTCTTTGTTCTTCGGATAAATGGAGTTTCAAATGTTTATTGTCTTTTCCAATAAACCTCACATCATCAACCTTTATACCTTTACTGACAAATGTTGGTTCGGGATTACCCATGCCAAAAGGCGCTAATTTTTGTAAGCCTTCATAGAGCTCTTGATCGATTACAGACAGCGGCAACTCGCAATCTATTCGAAGGCTTCGAATGAGTACCCCATCATCGACGATTGACTCTGCCAATTCTTCGATTTTTTCCTGCAAGGCCTCAATTTTTTCAGTCTCAATAGTAAATCCCGCTGCCATTGGATGGCCGCCGACGTTAACAAAGTAGTCAGACAACGAACGAAGGAATTCGATGATGTTAAATCCACTCACTGACCGAACAGACCCTTTGCTTACTTTTTCGCCTTTGGCAATGACAATTGATGGACGGTAATACTCCTCAACCAATCGTCCTGCAACAAGGCCTATGACGCCTTCTGGGTATGAGTCATGTGAAACAACAAGCATTTTCTTTAAAGCCTTTTTTGCTTTGACTGAAAGGCTGGCATGCTCTGTCGCATTCAGCATGACCATTTGCCTTTCACGATTTGTTGTCCCTAATTTGACTGCCAATGCTGCTGCCCGTTTTTGGTCTCTTGTACATAAAAGGCGTAAACTATCCATCGCAGATGTCATCCTGCCTGACGCATTGAGCCTGGGAGCAATAACGTGTCCTACTTGATACACACCCGCTGTTGACTGATCACACGCTGCTTCTTTAAATAATTCCACAATTCCAGGGCGTTTTGTTCTGCATAACTTTTCCAAACCAAATTTCACCAGTGTTCGATTCGCTCCAACAAGCGGTACCAAATCCGCAACCGTCCCCAACGCCACAAGCTCTAAATGATTATCGTTTTCAAGCTTGTCATTCCGAACTTGTTTCGGAATCTTTTTTGGATCCTGAAACGAGTTCAGGATGACATTTGTTAATATGTATGCTACCCCAGCTCCACATAATTTTGTCGTGTGAATAATGGCATGCGCATCAGGATTTTTCTGTGACTGTGTATGGTGGTCAGTAATAATAACGTCAATCCCCTGCTTTTTGGCAAAATCAACAGCCTCATTTGCAACAATCCCATTATCCACAGTAATAATCAGTTTCGTTTTGTTAAGGTCGGACCTTGATAAAGATCCGACCTTTGCAGAAAGTAAATTCTCTATTCCTCTTATCGAAAGGCCGTAGCCTTCCTCGATTCTGTGCGGAATGTAGGGAATAACGTTTGCGCCTAAATCATGGTAGAGCGTTTCCCACAAAATTGCAGACCCCGTAATACCGTCGACATCATAGTCACCAAATATTACAATTTGCTCTTTACCAGCAATCGCTTTCTTGATTCGTTTAAGTGCTTTTGACAGTTGCTTCTTATCAATCCCCACACTCCCAACAGTTATGTCTTCCAATTTAGGATCAAGAAATGCAGTAATTTCTTTCTTTGTTTTCAATCCACGGTTTTCTAAAAGGACGTCAACTAAATCCGCAATTCTTAATTCTAAATTCTTAATTCTAAATTTGTTTAGTATCTCCCATTTCTTCATAACAACATCAACAATTTAACAATGAAACAATTCAACAATCATTCTAATTTGCTATACTATAGCAGACCTGCTAAAACCTTAACAAGCTATGGTAAAACAAATCCCCGAAGTCGTCCTGCAAATTAACAAAAAGCTCAAAGAGGCCAATTATGCGGTCTTTTTGGTTGGTGGCTGTGTCAGAGACATGCTTCTGCAAAAGCCAGTTAAAGACTGGGATTTTGCAACGAGTGCTACGCCTGAGGAAATCCTCAAGATTTTTCCAGATGGATTTTATTACAACCAGTTCGGAACAGTAGGCGTACCCATCAAAAAAAATTCTTCAGATTCCTCCCCTCTCCTTAAAGGAGAGGGATCAGAGGGTGAGGTCTTAAAACAAACTAAAGAGGAAAGCGAAATTGTAGAAATTACTACGTTTCGTACAGAACGCGGCTATAAAGACAGACGACACCCGGAAGTTGTTGAATGGGGAAAAACAATCGAAGAGGATTTATCCCGCCGCGATTTTACCATAAACTCCATCGCCGTTAAGATAAACAACTCCTTTCACCCCTCTCCCCCCGAGGGAGAGGGTCAGGGTGAGGGGGATTTTGAACTCGTTGACCCATATGGCGGGCAGGAGGATAGTAAGCAAAAACTCATTCGCGCGGTTGGCGACCCGAGTGTTCGATTCAAAGAAGACGCATTACGGCTTATGCGCGCGGTGCGACTTGCAACGCAACTTGGATTTACTATTGAACAAAACACGTTACAAGAAATATCAAATGATGCAAGCCTTCTTTCCGAAATAGCATTTGAAAGAGTCCGGGATGAATTAATGAAAATTCTTGCCAGTGAGTTTCCCTATGAAGGTATTATATTGTTAAAAAATACCAGCCTTCTCGAATATATCCTGCCAGAACTTCAAAAAGGAATTGGCGTCTCCCAGGAGCGCCCCGGACGCCATCATACAACTGATGTTTTTACCCATAACGTCATGTCCCTTAAGCATTGCCCATCCGTTGACCCGATTGTCAGATTTGCAACGCTCATTCATGATATTGGTAAGCCAGAAGTGCAAGCAAAAGACGAGCACGGATTTGTCATTTTTTATAACCATGAAATTGTCGGTGCAAAAATTGTTGCCGAGATCTGTGATCGACTACGTTTTTCAAAAAAAGAGAGACAAAAAGTCGTGACCCTTGTTCGCTGGCATATGTTCACTGTTGATGAACATATTACAGACAGCGCTGTCAGAAGATTCATAAGAAGAGTGGGCGTTGAGAATGTAAAAGACATGATGGATTTGCGCATCGGCGACAGACTAGGCGGCGGCACGCAGACAGCTGAGAGTTGGAGATTAAAACTTTTCAAAAAACGCGTTGAAGAACAGCTAGCCCCAGCACCATTCTCAATAAATGATCTCGCTATTGATGGAAATGATATTATGAAAGAGTTGCTTATAAAACCCGGCCCAAAGATCGGAAAAATTCTTAATACATTATTTGAAGAGGTAGACGAGGACTTATCAAAAAACAACAAAGAATATCTTCTATCTAGAATAAAACAACTCCATGAAAATCGGTCTTGATCAATTAGATAAACCAAAACTACGGTACAACGATACTATACAAAAACCAATGTCAAGCCCTTTCCACAATTCCACAATGAGAGTGGTTGAGGAAGAAGTAAAAAATGAGTAAATTAATTAGTTTCGTTGACTAGACTACGAGATGAGAAGATATAAATTTCTGCAGAAAGAAGATATTTACACTGCTCTCAACAGATCAAGAGACGCTTTCTTGGCCGCCAAAAATGGTACTGAAGTAGAAGAGATTATTAATGGGCTCTTAACTCATGATGAAAGGCTCAAGATTGGAAGAAGAATATTGATAGCTCAATACCTCACAGCCGGAATAAAATTTGAGGATATAGCCAAACAGTTAAAGGTAGGTAGAAATACTATTGTTTCAGTTATGAAAAGTCTGGACGAGCATGGTGATTTTCTTGACCTCATAAACAAAAGGGCTCAAAAAGTAGAAAAGGAGTACGAAAAAAGGAAATACAATCTCATTGGAGGCTCAAAGCTAATACATAAAAGAAAAGAATACTCAGGTTTTCGGAGAAAAGACGTGGAGAGATAGTGAGATTGATGCATTAGTATCGTTGACTAGACTATGATTCCCACAAATCTTTCCCTCAAAAAGCAAATTTCGTTAACCGTTCTTTCAACCACTTATAGCTCTTCTCTTGTCCTGATTTCGCAAAAAACTCAAGGGCACCGATGCCTTGATGAATTTTGTAACAGGTTAGTCTTTCTTCATACTGTTCAAACTTGGTATTCTTTGAAATGCGCTCTTTGTACAACTTGCCAAATGGAATTTGTTCTGACCATAAATCAAGCCATGCCACGTCATAAATAGGATCGCCGTATATCATTAAACTCCAATCAACCACACCAGTTATTCTTTCTCCATCAGATATTACATTGCTAAAGCCAAAATCGCCATGAACAAGCGCTCTCTCTTCAGGACAATATTGAATAAGCTCAATCAGTTTTTTGTAGAGCAAATCAAAGACATCCTTTTTCATAATGGTTGTTTGAAATACCTGAGACCAATGAAAGTAGTCTTCGCTATTAACTGATAAAAGAAAATCTTTCCACTTTCTAAAATGCGCATTCCCGTCATCTTCCAAGTCGCCAAATCCGCTTTTCCCAGAGATATCCACAGCATGAATGGCGTCCAAAACAGTGAATAACTGTGACACTAGTTTTTTTCTCGTTTTGAAATTGAAAACATCAAGATTATCTCCATTTGCTCGTTCCGTTATTGCATAGTAGTAATCGCTATCAATTTTTCCTAAACCAATAAACTTCGGGATCGGTATTTTATTTGAAGCAAAATGCTCATACGCGTACTTCTCTTTTTTGAAATCGTTAATTGTAGTGTGTACCCTAATAACGTAGGCCTTATCGTTCATCGCAAATGAAAACGCCTGAGAAGTTTCTCCGCCTTTGATTGACTCAAGTTGCGAAATCACAGTAGAGAAGTGTCTTACGAGAAACGATTTGACAACCTTGCTATCAACAATTGTCTTAAGAGTCGACATAACCGATGAAATTATAGCAGAGTTTCTTATTTACCTTCGTATACTGTTATGCTACACTTCACTGTATGACAAAACAACAACTCCAAGAAGATTTAAGAAAATCAATGCTGGCAAAAGATACCGAAAGAACCTCTGTCCTCCGCATGGCGCTCTCAGCAGTCAACTACTACGAAATCCAAAAGGGCGGCGCAGGGTATGAAGCGAATGCCGAAGATGTCCTCTTTGTTATTCAAAAAGAAGTGAAAATGCGGCGCGATGCGGTCGAGCAGTTCATGACCGCAGGCAGAGAAGATCTGGTGGCAAAAGAAACAAAAGAAATGGCGATTCTCGAAGCATACCTTCCTGAGCAGATGAGTGAGGAAGATATCAGAATGCTCGTCAAAGAAGCAATCCTCCAAACAGGCGCAAAAACTCCTCAAGACATGGGAAAGGTTATGGGATTTCTGATGCCAAAAACAAAAGGCAAAGCAGATGGAGGATTGGTCAGCGGAATCGTAAAAGAACAATTAGCCGGTTGAACTCTTTCTCCTCTTCTCATCAATCTCTTGCCAGAGGACCAGAAGCGGCGCGGCGTTGAAAATTGATGAATAGGTTCCACTCGCAATACCGATAAGAAGCGCGACAATAAACCACCTGAGTGTCTCTCCGCCAAATAGTAACAAAGTTAACAGTACAAGCATCGCGGTGAGTGAAGTATTTAATGATCTCGAGAGGGTTTGTAAAATTGAGTCGTTTACAATCTGCGCGAAATCTCGGCCAGGATTACGAAGTAAATTTTCGCGGATTCGATCAAAGACAACAATAGTATCGTGGACTGAAAAACCCATGACAGTAAGAAGCGCTGTCAAAAATAATGTATCTACTTCAACATAGAAAAAATGCCCAAGAATTGAAAATACCCCAAGCAGCACCAACACATCATGCAAGAGCGTAATAATAGTCGTGATACCAAATCGCCAACTGCTTGCGGGTTTGGGTACTTTACGAAATGACCAGGCGATATAAAACATGATAAGCACTGAGCCAATTGCAATAGCCTTTAGCGCATTGAGTGTAATTTCTTTTCCGATCGTCGGGCCGATCGTTTCAAATTGCTCTTGCTTGAAATCACCTACTTTTTTGTTTTTATTCAGCTCTGTCAGCAGCACCGTATCTTGCTTTTCAGAGAGTGGTTTTGTTCGGACAAAAACTTCTTTTTGCGATGTCTGAATGGTTGAGATTTCTATTTTTTGCTTCTCAAATGTTTTTCTGACTTCCGCCACTTGTACTTGCGAAACAGGCTTATTAAACAAAAGCGTGATTCGCGATCCGCCCGTAAAATCAATGGAAAGACGCAACCCATACAGAAAAAGCGAGATCACTCCAGGAATGATGAGTAAGAATGAAAAAAGAAAATACCAGTTTTTTCTACCGATTATGTCCCACATAGTTCTTTTTGTTGAGTTTAGACGCTTGAAATTAGAAACTGGATCTTGAAGTTTGATGTTTGAGAATAGATTGATCTAGCCTCTATTCTCTAGCCTCAAGCTCTAGCTTCTAGCTTCTATCGTCTATCATCAATGTCTGTACACCATTCTCAAGAGCGTCCTCGTCACAGTAATCGCCGAAAACATCGATACCAAAATACCAAGTGCAAGTGTCAACGCAAATCCCCGAACTACTCCTGTACCAAAATAGTAAAGAACCACACTGGTAATAAGGCTTGCGATATTTGAATCGCGTATCGATGTCCAGGCCCTTGAGAATCCGA
>CAZSQB010000044.1:0-8931 GCA_964608945.1 uncultured Gammaproteobacteria bacterium | reverse complement strand
TTGGCAGTGTAATTGTCTGTCCTACATTTCTTATAATGATCTTGCCCGTTATGGGCAGTCCCGGGATATATGAATTAGCGACCTCTGGCTGAATAGAAATCCTCTGATCGCTTGCGAGCGATTTGTCGCTAAATGCGACGTGTACATCTTTTCTATCCTCCTCTCCGATCAATTTGTATCCCCCTGCAGGAACAGGATACTCGCTATCGAGCCCTTTTCTGACGAATGTAAAATGGTCATAGTCAAGAGTAGTGAAATAGTCAACCCCGCCTGTTGTGTTTCCCCAGGTTGGGTCAATCATGACCCAGGTTTTCTTTTCCATGTCATAATACTCAGGCCACGCGTGGAGAATATCTTTGACAAGAGACAGTGGCCGCTGTCTGGAATTTTGCGTATAGGCAAACCCATTTACCTCTCTTGCTGGAATACCGGAAGCCCGAGCAATTGCGACAAATAAATCAGTGAACTCAAGGCAAACTGCAGATGAAGGGTTTATTAGCGTTCCTTTTGCGCCAAGCCGTGTCTTTCTGTCAGTGACTCGTTCAAAATCATAGGTTAATGTTTTTACCACATAGTTATAGATTGTCTCTGGCGTCTTAAGTTCTCTTGCCAATTGTTTTATCTCAGGATCTGAGACTTGCCAATGCGGTTGTTCTTTCAGATACCCTGCCAAATCGCTTTCTGATACTGACTCGCTACGCGGTGTAAGGTACAGCTGTGCTTTTCCCACGACGACTATATCCATTTTCTCAGAAGGAGACAATCGATATTTTGCCATCCAATTGCCGTCTGCATCTTTTGCAACATTCAAAGGTCTTGGTGTGATATCCTCTATAAACACATCTTGATAGTTCGTCGTTGGTGGCAAGGCAACTTCTGTCTGAATAGGAAATAAGTTTTTATTTTTTAAATGATAATACAACGTAAAATCGTATATTTGCCTATCTCCGTAGCTAATCGAGATCCCGGATTTTCCTAGCTGTTGTCCGGTAAATACAGTTTTGCTTCCGGTTATCTTAGGCTTACTATATGTTGGCTTGCCAAAACTTGGCGGGACATTGACAGAAACAGTAAAGTCTTTAAAATCTTCTTGGTTTGAAATGCCGGGAATATTTACTTCCCAGATGCTACCTTGTTTGTTTGCGATATCTGGTGTGTCAAAAGAAATCGTGAAATTTTGTTTTTTTCCTTCCCCGACGACACGACTGAGGAATGCTACGTCTATGATGTTCCCTTCTGTGACTTTTCGGACTTTTGGCGAAAGACTGTCTTTCCCTTCAACTCCTTGAACATTGCTAATACGTGGAAATCCAACCTGTATGCTATATGCAGATGCGTAGTAATCACTCGTCGTATTTGTCAGCCCAACCCGCATCACAACATGCGTATTTCCATTCTCAGCAACAGTGTAAATGACGTTGTATGCAGTCTCAAAATTCTCTGCAGCATTCGAGTGCTTAGCATGGAAAAGAAAGAGAAGTAAGATAGTGAGAAAAAGAATTAGCTTTCGTAACATACTTCAGTGCTATTTCAGTATAGCAAGAAAAAAACAATCTAAGAAGCAATCTTTTCAAGGACGGACCTTGACATAAGGTCCGTCCTTATAAATAATAAAGTAATGCCAAGTAAAAATACTCTTAAAACGTATGCAGCGAACGCCTATTACCATGTTTACAACCGCGGAGTTGAGAAAAGGAATATTTTCTTAGATGAGCAAGACTGCATCGTTTTTCTACATTATCTAAAGCTTTACCTATCACCGGTTGAGGAATTAAAAAAACTTAACAATCTTGGTATGAGAACACACAGATTTATCCCTCTTAATCTATCGACAGAGATTGATCTGCTCTCATTCTCCCTGATGCCAAATCATATCCATCTCCAAGTAAAGCAATATACAAGAGACGCCATGACCAAACTGATGCGGCGTTTGCTTACAAGCTACGCGATGTATTTTAATAAAAAATATAAGCGTGTTGGCGTACTATTCCAAGGAAGGTACAAAGCTGCTATTATTGAAACAGATATATATCATTTGCATCTTTCGCGATACATTCACTTAAATCCTCAATACCTTACATCTAATACGGTTAACTTTGCAAATTTTTCAAGCTATCTGTATTATCTCGGCAAGAAGCAAGCGGGTTGGATAAAACCACAAGAAATTCTTAGTTTCTTCAGAACTGCAATTCGCAAGGATTTAAAAGATATATTCTCGTATCAGAGCTTCGTAGAGGATTATAGGGAAGATTCTAGAACAATTCTTGGTGATCTCGTCCTTGAAGAGGATTAATTCTTTAAGGTCCGTCCTTTGCGCAAGGACGGACCTTATACACCACCTTATACACCAGCTATAACACTTTACGCAAGAACTGCCCAGTATATGATCGAGGATTCCTTGCTACATTTTGCGGACTACCTGTCGCAACTATTTCCCCTCCTTTTTCTCCACCTTCAGGTCCGAGGTCAATGATGTAATCGGCGTTTTTAATTACATCTAGGTTATGTTCGATGATAATAACCGAATTACCCATATCGACAAGCCGCCGCAACACGTAGAGCAGTTTTTCCAAATCAGCAAAGTGAAGTCCTGTTGTCGGCTCATCAAGCAGATACAACGAGTCACGGCCGCGTTTTGATAGTTCTGCAGCCAGCTTCACCCGCTGTGCCTCTCCGCCTGAAAGCGTCGGTGCAGGCTGGCCAAGTCCGATGTATGAAAGCCCGACGTCATTGAGCATTTGCATTTTATGCGCAAGGCCCGGAACAAATGAGAAGAAGGATAATGCTTCAGAAACGCTCATGTCCAGTACTTCTGCAATATTTTTGCCATTGAATTGTATCTCTAGCGCTTCGTTATTGTACTGCTTGCCCTGACAGACTTCACAGGTAATAAAGACATCCGGTAGAAACTGCATCTCTATTTTTATTTGTCCTTCTCCTTCGCACGCTTCGCATCGTCCACCGCGTACGTTAAAAGAAAATCTTCCCGGGCCATAGCCGCGTATTCGAGCTTCTTTTGTTTTTGCAAAGATGTCACGAATATACGAGAAACAACTTGTATAGGTCGCGGGATTACTTCTCGGCGTCCTCCCAATTGGCGACTGGTCTATAGCAAAAACGTGTCGTACCTGTTCATGACCAAGCAGTGTTGTGAACTTTCCTGGTCGCTCTCTGTGATACGCGTTCTGAAGCTGCATCAGCGCGTGATATAAAATGCCGTTCACGAGCGTTGACTTTCCGCTCCCTGATACACCTGTTATGACGACAAGCTTGTTCAGCGGGAAATCAACTGTGACATTTTTAAGATTGTGTTCGCTTGCTCCGATAAGTTTGAGCATTCCGTTGTTACCTCCCGTCATTCTGGACGCGCTCGTTCCTCGCTTCCCAGAATGACTAACTTCCCCGTTAACAGGCCTACTAAACTGTATTTTCTTCCTTCCGGACACATACTGCCCGGTTAGCGAGTTTTCATTCGCAAGAATTTCCTGTATTGTCCCTTTGGCGACAACAAAACCTCCCTTTTCTCCTGCTCCGGGGCCAAAATCGACAATATAATCGGCTGCTTTTATCGTATCTTCATCATGCTCGACAACAACGACTGAATTACCTAAGTCTCTCAATTTTTTAAGTGTCTCAATCAATTTTGAGTTGTCCCGTTGATGAAGACCAATCGATGGCTCATCTAGGACATACAATACTCCTGTCAATCCGCTTCCGATCTGTGAAGCAAGGCGTATTCGTTGTGCCTCGCCCCCTGCGAGCGTTGACGCAGTGCGGCCAAGCGTTAGATACTCAAGCCCCACGTCTATCAAAAAGCTGAGGCGTTGCTTTATTTCGCGCAGAATAAGCGTGCCAATTTCCATTTCTTTTCCGGAAAAAGCTTGGGGCAAGATTTTGACAAAAGAAAATGCTTTGCCGATTGCCATTTCTGAGACTTCAACGATGTTTTTGTTGTTTATGGTAACAGAAAGTGCTTCTTTCTTAAGTCGCGCCCCATGACAATCTGGGCACACCTGATACCGCATGAATTTTTCTATCTGCCCTTTCATGTATTGCGACTCAGATTCGCCATATCTTCTTCGCAATTCAGACCCGATACCACGGAAAGGCTCTTTTATTACTGTCTCTCTTCCCCAACGGTTCTCTCCCCACACTTCGTATTCTGCGTCCCCAGTTCCATCTATGAGTAGGTCCTTTTTATTATCAGGAATGTCGCCAAGTTTTTTATCCATTGGGATGTCATTTTCCTCGCAGAATGTCTTAAACGTTCTTGAAAACCACGTATCGTTGGTTGAGAGGTTAAAAAACGGTAAAATACCTCCTTCATTAATAGAAAGATTGTTATTAAGTACCAGCTCTTTATCGATATTTAAGATATTTCCGATTCCTGAGCACGTCTTGCATGCGCCGTGTGGGGTGTTAAAGGAAAAAACGCGCGGTTCTACCTCAGAAATCGAGATATTACAGACAGGGCAGGCGAACTTTTCAGAAAAGAGAATATCTTCCATCTTTTTTGGCTTCTCTGGAATACCAAATGCCGCATCTTTGATGATTGCGACTGTCATTTCACCGTTGCCAAATTGCAGTGCTTGCTCAACATCTGTCGCGATTCTCGTGCGGTCCGTGTCCTTATTCAGAATAACAGTATCGATAATAAGATCAATTGTGTGCTTGTTGGTTTTTATGAGAACAGTTTCTTCATCCAAACCAAATACGTGTCCGTCAATTCTTACTTTCTTATACCCACGTTTTTTTAAACTTTGGAAAAGATCCAAATACTCACCCTTTCTATCTTTCACGAGTGGAGCAAGAAGAAGCGTGCGGAGATCTCTTTTCCCAACCTCAGCGTATGCAAGTGGTAAATCTAAAATTGCATTTGTAATCTGCTCTTTCGATTGCCTGGCTATCTCCCGGCCACATTTTGGACAGTGGGGATGGCCGACGCGTGCAAAAAGTAAACGCAAGTAGTCATAGATTTCTGTTACGGTTCCGACAGTAGACCTCGGATTGTGACTAGTCGATTTTTGGTCAATAGAAATGGCAGGAGACAAGCCTTCAATAAGGTCAACGTCTGGTTTTTTCATGGTGCCTAAAAATTGCCTGGCGTATGAAGACAGGCTCTCAACGTAGCGACGCTGCCCTTCTGCATAAATCGTGTCAAAGGCGAGTGAAGATTTTCCACTCCCCGAAAGCCCAGTCAGAACAACGAGCTTGTTTTTTGGAAGTTCCAAATCTATATTTTTGAGGTTATGTTCTCTCGCACCCTTAATCTTTATGGTATCCATACAGTCAATTGTTGAGGCTAAAACTTGCCTAAATGCAACCAATAATTATAGACGAAAAATATACAAATAACAATCCTTGAAAGATTTAAAACAATATGAGATGGGGTAAGAAAAGAAAGAACTATGCGGCTTCCGGTACATATCTTGCGCCAAGCAGTTTTTTCAGCCTAAACACGCTCGCTGTCTGCGCTGAATTTACATGAGAGTCATTCGTTTTCTCTTCTGGAACAAACCTAACTGTGTCGCTATATTCTACTAATAATTTTCGTTTGATTTCGTCGTGAGTCGCCCTAAAAGAACGAAGGTATGCAGCAATAGCTGAAATAATTGCCGTAGACACGCTGCTTCCTTCCCAAAAACCTGTATTTTCTGCATAGAGATCAGCTCCATACACGTTGTTTCTCGGGTATTCAGTGCCCCGTGTATCTTTCTCACGCATCCATTCTCCAATTATTAGTACATTTGGTGGCCATTCATCTGCGAGTATCTTGCGAGCTTCCCGTATATCATCTCCATAATTTCCTGCTGCCGCAAAAAATAATTTTTCTGGAAACGTTTTGCATACGTCAAAAAGTTGACGAAGACTTTCTACTGCCGTTTCTTTACGATATGCCCCAAAACGCTTCATTTCTGGATAAGTTATACCGATTTTACCTAGTTGCCAGCTTAAATTAACAATATCTTGTTCTGTGAAAAACTTAAGCGCATGAATGACACTATTTGTCCTGGCGCTTGCAGTCAGTATATAATTCCCATTTTCGTCTTGTTCAAGATTAATATTTTCAGTCGCCTGAATAGGATAAATTCTTGGTGTTACGCCAGTCCCATCCCCTTTTAATTTCTGTACCGTTTGCCACATAACATGTTTGACACCTTGTCCATGATCAGTAACCTCACTTAAAGCGCTGGATGCGATAGCATAATGCGGATTGTTTCTTACAAACTGCTCTTCCAAAGTCCCACCTAAGCCTGTCCAATTTAGCCCTTTATATAAAGCTCCTAGGAGATATCTTTTGAAAGGTCCAATATACTGCTTTCCAAGCTCCCTTTTTAGTAGCTGATCATCAGTAAAATAAGTATCTTGGATAAAATCTGTGCCACAGCTTTCTGGTGCAAAATCAATCATTAGAAGATGCTTTGAAATTTCTGGATTTTCTTCCTCAACAGCAAAACATTGATTCATGTGGGACTCAGACCCGGTGGTAAATAATACAGCAGTTAAAGCAGAGCCAGCGAGACCACTTTTTAAAAATTGGCGTCTAGATAATCTTGCCCGCTGTGGCAAATCAGGTATTGCTATCCCTGCCAGCTGGTCTGGAGGAGGTAATTCGTGTCCTCCCATATAGGTTAATCAGAGAACCTTCGTGATTCTCTTGTATCCACAAGCAAATAATACCACAAAAAGCTGAGATATCAAGCAAATCTCTGCACTAGAAGTTATGCAGCCATTAACTCTCTCTCAACCAGAGAGGGAACAAAAACGCGGGTTGTGAATACTTCAAACTCACTTGGAATTGGTAAGTTTGTCTCGCGGTCAATCCTTGGTGCTCTGTAGGTGCGTTCCTCAGTGCACTTGCTTATTACCCCATATGCAGCTGATTTTGGATCGTCTGATAAATTGTTTATTTTCGCGTATAAGTAGCACAGCTCTGTTAAAATTCCGGCTGACTGACTGCTTCCTCCGGGAGATGGAATAATTCCATTTGGTACATATAATGGCAAACCACGTGCTCCTGCTGGGCCCGCCTCTTCCTCATCTTCTACCCACTCTCCGACAAAAAAGGCATTGTCAGGGACTATGTCCGGATATTCCTCAAGGACATACCTCATATTTTCGCTCTTATTATTTCCTCCAGAGAGCGAAAAAACTCTGTCCCTATGGGCGTTGAGAAGCAAAGATACATGTCGCAGATTCCGCTCAGCATTCTCTAAATCGAATGCTCCTCGTATTTTTACTTTGGGAGGTTTGTTTTCAATTATCTGCTTCGATCGAGGGTCTAGCTCGTATCGCTCTGCATAGACCTCACCTCCATCCTGAAAACTGATATTCACAAAACGTTCCTGACGATTGTTAAGCTTGGCAGTCATTTTATCTATGCCAAAATGTGCAGCGAGTCCGTGGTTGCCAAGTTGATCTCTTTTGAACTCTAGGTCCAAGACATCTTGCAGAGGAATTATTTCTGGAACCGAGTCGTCTTCATAATGGCGCAACCGTCGTCGTAGTCTCCTCATTGTCGCTATAACACCTTCACCGTGCTTATCAAACCGATCAGTTGCAGCCCATACTAACGTGGTTCGTGGCTTTAGGTTAAAAAACAACTCCAATGCCTTATCGCTATTGGTAGCCAAAGCCACTGCGCCTGCAATAAGGTATCTTACTGTCGGAATATAATCTCTGCCAAGCTGTTGTCTGAGGAATGGCTCATTGTCCATTGTGGCGAAATCAAACATCACAGCTGTTGAAAGTGTGCGTTGCGCGTGCTCCACTGGAGATACAAATATATCCTGTCCCCTTAGTGGAATTTCTCTTCCAAGACCGAACCTGTTTGCAATTCGTAATAAGCCCTCTTTCCCTCTTGCTATCATGTGAAAAATAATAGCACAAATTGTCTATAAATATAGTAATTTCGTAGGCTATATTAATGTAAATCGTTTACAAAATGAATTTTGCAGAGGAACTTTGAAGTTAAAGTGTGAGCCGGACAGGATTCGAACCTGTGACCAAGAGCTTAAAAGGCTCCTGCTCTACCGCTGAGCTACCGGCCCCCATTAGCGCGTAGCTAATAGTGAATGAATTATACCAAGCATATTCTGCCTTGACAAGGAAGTCTGGGATGTTATACTCATCTGGGATTTTCAGCAAATTTTAAACAGTCAGTCTACGAAAGGCGCCGAAAGTCTAAAGACATTTCGGCATCCCCTACTATTTGTAGTTTAGAAAAATAGAAGGAGGGGAGGTGAGTATATGAAAAATAATGTTGGAGAAACACTCATCGATTCAATTAATCGAAGTTTTCTTGCCGCTGCATCCTTTTTGCCAAATCTTCTCGCAGGGCTTGTCATCCTCCTTATTGGTATCGTTCTTGGGTCAATCGTCAAAAATCTCGTCATTGGCGTACTTAACGCGCTTGGTCTTGAGGGACGATTGAAGCGATATGGCATCCCAGAAGGAAAAAAAAGCTTTACGTGGATTAATCTTTTTGGCGAAATTTCGCGGTGGTTTGTGATTATTCTTTTTATTATTCCAACAGCTGACGTGTGGGAACTGCCGCAGATTATCACCATGCTGAATGCATTCTTGCTCTACTTGCCAAACGTCGTTGTCGCAGTCATTTTGGCGCTTGTCGGCTTTGCGCTTGCAAAGATAGCATATGATTTGATCCTTGCATCGGCTCGTGGCATTTCACCTGATGCAGCCCATGTTATCGCGACAGTTGCGAGATGGGCAATTGTGGTCTTTATCATGTTAGCAGTTCTTAACCAGCTTGGGGTCGCAACAGACCTCATAAGAATCCTCTTTACAGGGTTTGTTGCAATGGTGGCAATAGCAGGTGGCATTGCTTTCGGACTCGGAGGCCAGGATTCGGCAAGACGGATCTTGGATATGCTCCGTGAGGGATTCGGAAAATCCTCGAAATAAGCCTTA